>CAZEFG010000196.1:0-5065 GCA_964511355.1 uncultured Iamiaceae bacterium | reverse complement strand
ATCAGCCTCGACATCGCGGTGCGCCACGACGACATCCTCATCAGCCTGCTGGGCAAGACCCTGTCGCGACTCGGGCCTGAGGTGGCCGCCGAGATCGCCGAAGAGGTCGGAGTTGAGTACGGCCGCCAGATGGCCGTCGCCATGGGCGACATCGGCGAGGGCCAACGGTCGTTCCGGGCGTCGCTCCATGCCGTGGCCGACGCCCTGTCGGCCCATGGATTCGCCGCCCGAGCCGAACAAGAAGGCAACCAGCTCCGGATCGTGTCCGAGCACTGCCCCTTCGGCGACACCGCCATCGAGCACCCGGTCATCTGCGCCGTTGACCGCGGCATGGTCTCGGGCATGCTCGAATCGCTCTACGGCGCCGGCGGCAGCACCGAGATCGAGAGATCGGTGGCGTTCGGCGACGACCAGTGCGTCACCGCGGTCGAGGCGTGAGCCGCCACTACCTCGACCACGCATCCACCAGCCCCCTCAGGCCCGAGGCCAAAGACGCACTGATCGAAGCGATCGAGCTGGGGCTCGGCGATCCGGGGCGCATCCACCACGAGGGCATGACCGCCCGAGCGCTGGTCGAACAAGCGCGAGAGCGCGTCGCCTCACTGGTCGGGGCCCGACCCCGAGAGGTGGTGTTCACCAGCGGTGGCACCGAAGCGATCGCTGCCGCGGTGTGGGGCGCAGCTCAACGGGGGGCCCACCAGGTTCTCTCGGCCGTCGAGCATTCGGCGGTGCGGGAGCAAGCCGCCCGCGCTGGTGAGGTCACCGTGGTGGGCGTCGATCGTCACGGCCGGGTCGATCCTGACGAGATCATGGCCGCCGTCGCCTCCGAAACGTCGGTCGTGCACCTGCAATGGGGCAACCACGAGGTCGGCACCCTGCAACCGGTGGCCGAGGTCGTGACGGCGTGCCGCGACCGGGGCGTGCTCGTCCACATCGACGCCGCCCAGGCGGCGGGGCGGGTGCCGATCGCCTTCGACGAGTTGGGGGCCGACCTCATGTCGATCAGCGGCCACAAGTTCGGGGCTCCGGCCGGGGTCGGTGCCCTGTTGGTGCGCCGGGGGTTGCGTCTCGCTCCCCTGCTGCTCGGCGGCGACCAGGAACGGGCTCGGCGCGCCGGTCACGAGAACACCGCGGCCCTCGTCGCCTTCGGCGCCGCCGCCGCCGTGCTCACCCCCGAACAGATCGGCGCCGAATCGGCGGCGAATCGGCGCCAGGCCGAACAGATGATCGAGGGGGCAACCGCCATCGAAGGGGTGGAGGCGTACGGCGATCTCACCGCCCGCCTTCCCCACATCGTGTGCCTCGGCATCGCGGGGGTCGAGCCTCAGCCGGTGCTGATCGGCCTCGACCGGGCCGGAATCGCGGTGCATTCGGGCAGTTCATGCGCCTCCGAGTCGCTTGAGCCGTCACCGGTGCTCGAGGCCATGGGGGTCGACGCCCACCGCTCGCTGCGGGTCACGCTCGGTTGGTCGACCACCGACGCCGACATCGAGGCGTTCCTCACCACACTCCCCCGCGTCGTCGCCGAGCTCCGCTCTCTCGCCACGGCCTGACCCCGACCAACCCGGCTCAGGCCGGGACCGGCACGGCGTAGGCGACGATGTTGTCGGCGTAGCTGTTCAGCGCCCGGTTGAACGACCCTCCGCAGGTGATGAGCACCACCTGGGGTGCGCCCGTGGGGGTGAAGAGCTCGGCGGGGAGCTGGTCCTTCGGGTACTGGCGGAGGGCCACCACCTCGAAGGTGTCGGTCGTGTCGTCCTCGAAGTCGACGGTGAAGCGCTGACCCAGCTCGGCTCCGGCCAAGCGACGGAACACCCCGTCGACTCCGTTCCAGCTGATGTGGGCGGCGAGCACGGCCGAGCCCTCGGCTCCGGGCACCGGACCGTAGCGGTACCACCCCACCTCGCTCGCCCCGGGGATCTCCATGTCGCCGTTGGCCTCGACGCCCACGTCGACGATCGCCGCCCGGCTCACCCCGATGGCCTCGAAGCTCATCGCCACCGGCCGAGGCGAGAGGTCGGGCTCGGGCAGGGTGGCCGTCGACCCAGCATCAGCCACCAGCGCCGCCAACTCCGAGGTGGCCCGCGGCGCTGACGGGAGCGCGGTGGTGGACGGGACCGACGAGGGCGGTACACCGCCACGCGCCGACACCCCTGGCGCATCGTTCCCGCCGCTGCATGCCGCAGCGACGAGGACGAGCGCCAGGAGTGCGGCGCAGCGGCGGTGGCGTGGGGTCTCCACCGTCACCGGGCGACTCAAGCCCGGGTGCGAGCGAGGCGACGGCCGGCGAAAGCGACCGCGCCGAGGAGAGCCGCTCCGCCGAAGGCCATCACCCCGATGCCGAGGCCGGCAGCGTCAGAGACCGGGCTGTTGCCGGTGGGCACTGCGGTGGGGGCAGCACCGAGGCCGCCGATGGTCTGGGCAAGCAGGGTGAACGAACCGCCTTCGAGGGAGCCGACCGCGTAGAGGATGGTGTTCACCCCCGCGGTGACCGAAGGCTCGGCCCCGAGGATGTCGGCCACGCTGGCGATCACGTCACCGCCGGCCGCGGCGATCGACGCCGGCAGCGGACCGGCGGGGAGGTTGGTGGAGACCTCGTTGGGGTTGCTCAGGTCGGTGAAGGGGCGGGCGTCGCCGACGACGATGTCGACCGCCGGGGCTTGGGCGGTGTGGCGGATGGTCACGCGACCCTCACCGGCGGGGATCGGCGACACATCGTTCTGGAACGGGGTGATGGTGGGGTTGCCATCGGCGCCGAGGTGGGCGACGACGGTCCAGTTCCCCGAGGCAGGAACGGCGAGGGACGGAACCTCGATCACGGCCTCGGTCTCGACGTCACCGCCCGCGGGAACCACGGCGATGTTCTCCAGCGTGTCGCCGGCGAACGCCGACAGGTCCTGCATGGCGGCGGGCTCGAAGCCCTCGATCACCGCGGCGCCATCGACGTAGACATCGACGGTCACGCCGGGTATGCCGTGGAGCAACATCACCGTGGCGCTCGATTGAGCACCGGCGGCGGGGGCGGCGAAGAGCGAGAGCACGAGGGCGCTCGCGAGCACTGCGAGGTACTTGCGCATGGTGGAGATCCTCCTGGGGGGGATGGCGTTGCGGCGGGTTGCCGCGTGGGTGTTGCCTCCCCCTTCGCACTCGGTCGCTGTGACGGATGCACCTGCGGGGAAATTCTTCGGCGCTCTACGCTGGGCGCCCATGCGGATCTATCTCGTCCGACACGCCCACGCCGGTTCTCGCCAGGCATGGGACCAGCCCGACCACCTGCGACCGCTGACCGACAAGGGCTGGCGGCGGGCCGACGAGATCGCCTCGGAGTTGGCCGATTCGGGTATCGAGCGGTTGCTGTCGAGCCACTACTTGCGTTGCACCCAGTCGTTCGTCCCGCTCTCGGCCAAGCTCACGCTCCCGGTGGAGGACCACCCGGCGCTCGCCGAGGGGGCCACGCTCGCCCAGGGCATCGAGCTCATCGAGTCGCTCATCGCCTCCGACACCACCGCTGCCCTTTGCTCCCACGGCGACATCATCCCCGAGCTTCTGGCCGGACTGGCCCGACGAGGCGCAACTCTCGACCCCAACGGCGCCTGCCCGAAGGGCTCGGTTTGGACCCTGGAGGTCGAAGGCTCCGCGGTCACCCGCGCCATCTACGACGGGTCGGGCCGTCCCTCCGCCGGCTGACCCGCGCACCAGGCAGAATCGGCGTCGAAGAAATAATCTCGCGCCAGGTGTCGATCCGGACGGGCCCGTTCGTAGTGGTGGTACCGGCATCCGCCGGCCGCCGCTGTCACCACGACAGCCTCAACCAGGAGGAAGTTCCATGGCGCAGTACCTGCTTTCGGTTTGGCACGACGAAGAGTACGAAGTCGACTTCAGCACGGCTGAGGCCCAGAAGCTCGGCGCTCAGGTGGGCGCGTTCAACACCAAGATCCAAGAGGCCGGCGCCTGGGTGTTCGGCGGCGGCCTTCAGCCCGCCTCCTCGGCGACGGTGGTCAGGTCGTCCGACGGCGAGATCTCGATGATCGACGGGCCCTACGCCGAGTCGAAGGAGCAGATGGGTGGCTTCTGGGTGATCGAGGCACCCGACTTCGACGCCGCCCTCGACTGGACCCGCCAGGCCGCCGCTGCTTGTGAGGGACCAGTCGAGCTCCGTCCGCTGCAGGGTGAGTGACGACCTCGACACCATCTACCGACGTGAAGTCGGTCGGTGCACCGCCACCCTGATTCGCGTCCTCGGCGATGTCGACCTCGCCGAGGACGCGGTGGCGGAGGCCTTCGCCATCGCCGCCGAGAGGTGGCCCGCGACCGGAGTACCGCCCAACCCCGGAGGGTGGATCACCACCACGGCCCGCAATCGGGCCATCGACCGCCTGCGCCGTGAGGCCACCCGCACCGACCGACACCATGCCGCCCACCGCGAGCTGACCGCACGAACCGCCGACGCCATGGCCGATGACCCCGATCCCTTCGGCGAACTCGACGCCCTCGTCGATGTGGCGCCCGACGACCAGCTCCGGCTGATGTTCCTGTGCTGTCACCCCGCCCTGGCCGTCGATGCCCAGGTCGCCCTCACCCTGCGCCTGCTGGGCGGTCTCGAAACCGCCGAGATCGCCCGGGCGTTCGTCGTGCCCGAAGCGACCATGGCGCAACGGATCGTGCGGGCCAAACGAAAACTGCGCGACAACCACGCCGGCTACCGCATCCCCGGAGCTGCCGAGCTAACCGATCGCCTGGGGGCGATTCTCAACGCGGTCGCCCTGATCTTCACCGAGGGCCACACCGCCACCTCCGGCGACACCTTGGTGCGGGTCGACCTGTCGGCCGAGGCGATCCGGTTGGGTCGCATTCTCGTCGAGCTCATGCCCGACGAACCCGAGGCGGCGGGCCTGCTGGCCTTGATGCTGTTGACCGACTCCCGCCGCGCCGCCCGCACCGTCCCCGACGGCTCGATGGTGCGCCTCTCCGACCAGGACCGTTCGCGGTGGGACCGGGCGAAGATCGACGAGGGCCATGCGTTGGTCAGAGCCTGTCTGCGTCGCAACCAGCCCGGGCCCTTCCA
>CAZEFG010000195.1:0-5069 GCA_964511355.1 uncultured Iamiaceae bacterium | reverse complement strand
CCCGGCTTGTTGACAGAGTGCCAGGTCGAGTACGGTCTGGCGCGTGTGGCGGGGGTCACAAGCCCTGGTCACGCCGTCGGCACCAGCGGTTCAGGTGTCGAGTACAGCACCACAACCTTTTTTCGGGGGAACAACACGTGAGCAACTCACCCTCTCTAGGGCGCCCAGCGCGGCTCTGGAGAATCCTGGCATTGCTGCTTGCGTTCGGCCTGGTGGCCGGCGCTTGTGGCGACGACGACGGCGAGGCAAACGGCGGTTCCAACGGCGACGGCAGCACGTCCACCACCGAGGGCGCAGCATCCGACGGCGAGATCACACCGGGCGGGACGCTCATCGTGGGCCTCGAAGCCGAACAGGCCAACTGGCTGCCGGGCAACGCCACCTTCGGCAACCCCGGAGTAGCCGCGGCCCGCGCCGTTTACGACTCCATCACCGCCCGCGGTGAGGACGGCCAGATCTATCCCTTCCTGGCCGAGTCGATCACCCCCAACGACGACCTGAGCGAATGGACCGTGGTCCTTCGCTCCGGGATCAAGTTCCACGACGGCACCGACCTCACCGCCGATGTGATGAAGACGATCTTCGACGAGTACCTCAACGTCGAGGGCTCCACGGCACTCGGCGCCATCTCCGACGTCGAATCGGTGCGCGTCGACGACGAGCTCACCTACACCTACGTGCTCACCCAGACCGTCTCCTCGTTCCCCGACGTCCTCGCCGGCCAGGCAGGATGGCCGTTCTCGGTCGAAGCCTGCGAAGCCGCCGGCGGGCGCGACGGCGACTGCGGCGAGCAGATGGTTGGCACCGGGCCGTTCAAGTTCGTGTCCTGGGCCCGCGACAACGAACTGCGGCTCGAGCGCAACGAGAACTACTGGCGCACCGACGACAACGGCGTCCAGCTCCCATACCTCGACACCCTGATCTTCAGGCCCATCTCCGACGAGGACGCCCGTCTGGCTTCAGTACAGGCCGGCGACATCCACGTGGGTCAAACACTCCGGCAGAGCACGGTGCGGGCCGCTCGCGACCTGCCTCAGAGCCACGAAGCGATCGGCAACAACGGGGGTGGCAGCATCTTCAACACCACCCGGGCTCCGGTCGACGACGTTCGGGTCCGCCTCGCCCTTGCCCACGCGCTCGACACCGAGCAGCTGGTCGACGTCCTCGGCGGTACCGACATCACGCCGCCCCAGACCCAGTACTTCAGCCCCAACTCGCCCTGGTTCTCCTCGGTCGCCGAAGACGCGTGGCCCGACTACGACCCCGACGTGGCGGCTGACTACCTCCAGCAGTACATCGACGATCCCGAGCGCTCCGACGGCAAGGCGGTTGGATCGCCCGTTTCACTCACCTACAACTGCCCACCGGACCCCAGCCTCACCGACCTGGCCCAGACCTACCAGAGCTTCTGGCAGGCCATCGGCATGGAGATCGACCTGGTGGCGGTCGAGCAGGCCCAGCACATCCAGAACGTGGTCGCCGGCGACTACACCGCCGCCTGCTGGCGGGCGGGTGGTCAGGAGGACCCCTACATCGTTCTCAGCAACGCCTTCAGCGAGCCGGGCGTCAACCCGTCCAACTTCACCCGGTACGGCAGCGCCACGATCGACGAGAACCTCGAGATCCTGCGCACCAGCGTCGACTGGGACGACCGCTACGCCGCGGTCGAGGCCATCAGCCTCGAGCTGGCCGAGAACGTTCCCCAGACCTGGACCGGCGGAACCGCCACCGCCCTGTTCGCGGCCGAAGAGGTCCGCAACCTCGACGGGTGGACGATTCCAGGACCCGACGGCGCACCCCTCACCAAGGGCGACGGCGTCATCAACGCTGTGATCTACTGGGCCGAGGTCTGGCTGGCCTCCTAGGCGAGTCGGCAGAACCCTGAGCAAGTGCGGATTCGAGTCGGGCGGAGCGGTCAGCGCCGCTCCACCCGACTCGACCGCTCCCACCCGGCGCCGTCGGCGCTCAACCGTCTGAGGACGACCACAACATGCTTGAACTGATCGGAAGACGAGCTCTGGGGATGGTGCCGGTCCTCATTGCCGCGTCGCTCATCACCTTCGTGCTCCTCGCCGCTCTTCCCGGCGATGCATCGATCCTGGGGGTGCCGCTCGACAGCATCACCCCCGAACAGCTCGAGGCCCGCAAGGAAGCCATGGGGCTCAACGACCCGGTGCCCGTTCGCTATCTCAACTGGATCTCCGACGCGGTCACCGGCGACCTGGGTCGATCCACCCGAACCAACGAGCGGGTGAGCCAACTCATCCTCGAACGGTTCCCGGTGACCTTCCAGATCATGGTGATGACCATGGCCATGGCGGTCGCCATCAGCATCCCGCTCGGCGTCTTTACCGCCTACCGCCAGGGCTCGTACTTCGACCGGGTCACCAGCGCCGTCACCTTCGGGCTGCTGTCCATCCCCAACTTCGTACTCGCCCTGGTTCTGATCATCGTGTTCGCCGTGGAGTTAGGTTGGTTCCCCGCCACCGGCTGGTCCAGATGGGCTGCAGGCCCCTGGGACAGCCTCAAGGGGGCATTCCTGCCCTCGTTCACCCTGGCGGTCAGCAGTGTGGCGGTGCTCACCCGCCTGCTTCGCACCGACATGATCGCCACGCTTCAGGAAGATCACGTGGTGCTCGCCAAGTCGAAGGGGCTGCCCACCTCCCAGATCCTGTTCCGCCACGCACTGCGTCCGTCGTCGTTCTCTCTCATGACCGTGCTCGGCCTGCAGATGGCGGCCCTGCTCAGTGGCGCCGTTGTGATCGAAGAGATCTTTGCCTTGCCCGGACTCGGGCGGGGCCTGTTCACCGCTGTTCAGAACCGAGACTTCATGGTCGCCCAGGGCCTGGTACTGCTGCTGGCCACCGTCTATGTCCTCGTGAACTTCGTGATCGACATGCTGTACTCGTTCTTGGACCCGAGGATCCGTCATGCCCACCGATGAAACAAAGCACGTCTCCGAACCGCAGAATGTCGCCATCGCGGCCGAGAATCTGAGCGCGGCACCATCTGCCCTCGGCACCCTTCCGCTTGAGGACATCGGCGCCGACACCTTCGAAGAGGAGGTCAAGCACAAGCGCAAGGGCAAGCTCGGGATCCTGTTCTACCTGAGCCTCGGCTGGCTGATCCTGATGCTGCTCTTCGCCGCTTTTGCCGACATCATCCCCGGCATCGCTGACCCCAACTTCGTCAGTGTGCGCGACGCCCGTAAGGGTCCGTTCACCGACGGGTTCCTGCTCGGCACCGACAACCTGGGCCGCGATATCCTCTCGCGCATCATCCACGGTGCTCGGGTCTCCACGGTCATCAGCGTCTCGGCGGTGATCACCGGCATGGTGGTCGGCGGGACGCTGGGCCTTACCGCGGGTTACCTGCGCGGCCGGTACGAGTCACTCGTGATGGGCGTGGTCAACACGCTTTTGGCCTTCCCCGGCCTGATCCTCTTGTTGGCTCTGGTCGCCCTCCTCGGTCAGAACCTCCTGGCGGTCACCTTCGCCGTGGCGTTCCTGTCGATTCCGACCTACACCCGCGTGGCCCGGGCCACCACCTTGGCCGTATCCCAGCGTGAGTACGTGCTAGCGGCCAAGGCCCTCGGGGCGAAGAAGCGGCGCATCCTGTTCCGCGAGATCGCCCCCAACGTCGCCCTGCCGGTGGCTGCGTTCGGCCTCATCGCCCTGGGTACCATCATCGTGCTCGAAGGCACCCTTGCCTTCCTCGGCTTGTCGGTCCAGCGTCCGCAGGCCACCTGGGGCACGATGATCTATGAGGGGCGTCGCCAGGTGAGCCAGGGGATCTACCACACGGTGCTCATCCCTGCCGCCGTGCTGTTCCTCACGGTCTTCGCCCTCAACTACGTGGGCGACGCCCTGCGCAACCGCTTCGACGTGCGCGAGGCCCAGCTCTAACCGATCCCTATGGGGGGGACCGCTCACGGGGGCGCCTTCTGGCGCCCCCGTAGCGCGTCCGCACTCAGTTGGGCTGGCCAGCGGTTCCGGTGATTCGCGCCAGGATCTGGTGCAACATGGTGGCGGTCGCCCCCCAGACCGTGTCGCCGTGCAACTCGAAGAAGTGCAGCGGCATCTCCCGGCCGTCCCGGCGCCAGATCTCCTGGTGGTAGACACCGTCGCTCAGTAGCTCAGACAGGGCGACATGGCGGACCTCTTCGACCTCTCGGGGGTCGGGCACCACCGTCGGCCGAGCTCTCAAAAGCCCCACGAAGGTGGCTATGAACGCCCGGCTGCTCACGGTCATCAACGGATCGAGTTGGCCGATGACCTCGACCTCGGCCGGTTCGATACCGACCTCCTCCCGAGTTTCCCGCAGGGCGGTCGCCACCAGATCCGGGTCGGTCGGCTCTCTGCGTCCACCGGGGAAACTGACCTCGCCCCGGTGGGACCGAAGGTTCCACGACCGCCGGGTGAGCAGGATGTGAGCCGACCCACCGAGGTCATAGATCGGAGCCAGAACCGCCGAGGGCTGCTCGGCCTGATCGCCTTCGCCCACTACCCTCGGCAGGGCACGGGGGCCGTTCCAATCGTCGAACGCGGCTCTGACCTGGTCGATGGTGACCGCCCGCGCGATGTGGCCGAGGCCGGCCCATGGGGGATCAGCGCCCAGCTGCCAGTCGGGCGGGCGAGGGATGAGTTGAGGTCCGCCCCGGAGGAGGTCGGGTGGGCCGAGGGGAAGACCCTCAGCCGGTGGAGCGACGGGATGATCGATAGGGCCGTCGCCCACTGTTCAGGACCCGGGGACGGGATCGGTGAGCGCCGCCGGGCTGGCCAGATACTCGAGCACCTCGCGCATGCCGGCCTTCTTCAGGTCGGCGATGACCCGACCCGGGGTGTCGTCGCCGCGCTCCCAACGCATCCAGATTTCGATCAGCTTGGCGGGGTCGGTAGGCGGTCGGTCCATGGGTCGGATGCTACCGGGACAAACGCCGGCCCGGCGCCTCGTACAAATGCGAGACGGCCGGCCCCGCAGGACCGGCCGTCTCGACCAACACTTGATCGCAGAAGCGATCTTTACATCATGCCGCCCATGCCGCCCATGTCGGGCATGCCACCGCCGCC
>CAZEFG010000194.1:0-5134 GCA_964511355.1 uncultured Iamiaceae bacterium | reverse complement strand
GACCGTGTGCACATCCTGGTAAAGGGGCGTTTGGTGGCCGAGGGCGGTCCCGAACTAGCTGCTGATCTGGAAGAGACCGGGTACGCGCAGTATCTCCCTGAGGGCGACCAGGTGTCGGCTGGTGCGGCCAGCAGTGCCGACCCGTTCGCCGATCCCTTCGCCTGACGTAGTTCGCGGAGCGCCTCCGCCGTCCGTTCGGCCGGCCGGGTACCAGCGGATCATCCGGTGCAGGTCCGAGAGCGCGTAAACCGGTACGATCTGCGCCACAGCGCGTAGCGGGGTCCACGTCATCCGCCGCGGGCTGGCCGAGGTCGGACTACTTTGCCCGCCTGCTGATGTCTCTGGAGGATCCGTGTCAACCCGTTCATTTGGCCGCGGCCTGATTGTCGCGTTCGTCTTGTTCGTCGGCGCGGCCTGTGGTGACGACGACTCGGGATCGGGTAACGCGCTCGATCTCGGAGCCGTCTTGACCACCTCAAGCACCACAACCTCGTCGACCACCACGAGCAGCACCTCCAGCACGGTGGCTCCCGGTGGCCTGTTCGACGACACGGGCACCGGCGCCCCGGGTAGTGGCCTGTTCGGCACCGACGAACACGACTTCGAGCCCAGCGGCACCACCCCCGAGGCGCCGTCGGGTGCCAGCAGCGAGGTCACCGCCTTCTACGGGACCGATCTCATCAACGTCGACCTCGCCGTGGCCCTCTATGAGGCGTGCGCAGGCGGCGACATGCAGGCCTGCGACGGCATGTACCTCGACGCGGCAGGCGACAGCGAAGCTGAGGCCTTCGGCGCCACCTGCGCCGGGGAGCTGCCGAGCGCCGACCAGTACTGCGCCGACATCGGCGGATCGGCCACCGGTACCCACGCCCCGCTGGCGGGCATCTTCACCGGCTCGGCCCAGGAGGGCAACGAAGCGGCGCTGGTCAATGCCTGCGAGCGGGGTTCGATGAACGCCTGCGACGCGCTCTATGACCTCAATCTCGGGGCCGACAGCCGCGCCTACGGCGCAACCTGCGGAGCTCGCGTCGACACCGACCAGTACTGCAGCAACCTGTATGGCCTCGGCTACGACTGGGCCGTCGCCTGGCGCGACATGGTCGGAATCTAAGGCCAGGAGAAGGCTCTGATGATCAAGCGCGCTTCGATCCGCCTGTTGGCGGTCCTACTGGCCCTGGCCCTGGCGGCCGCCTGTACCAGCGACGGCGGATCTACTGGTGAGCTCAACCTGGCGGACGCGCTCGGCGGCGGTAACACCGACGACCCGACTCAACCCGTGGCCGCGGTCGACGCCGCGGTCATCGACGAGCCTGGCGAGTGGACCGTGTTCGTCTACCTGGCCGCCGACAATGACCTTGAGCCCTTCGCCCTCGAAGACCTGAGTGAGATGGGCGAATCAACCGGGGTCGACCTGGTGGTCCTGATCGACCGCCACGGCGGGTACACCTCCGCGCCGGCCGGAGATCTCGGCGACTTCGAGGACACCAGGCTGTTGCACATCCGCGACGGCGTGGTCGATGTCATCGACGAACCCGGCGAGCTCGACATGGGCGACCCGGCCGTCCTCGCCGACTTCGTCGCTGATGGGCTCACCGAGTACGGCTCGGAGCGCAATGGCCTGGTCATCTGGAACCACGGTGCCTCATGGCCCGGCGCGGCAGTAGACGAAACCTCCGGCGGCACGATGCTCGACATGGTCGGTATCCGCGACGCGGTGTCCGACGGTCTCGAGCGAGCCGGGGTCGAAAAGTTCGATCTCATCGGCTTCGACGCCTGCCTGATGGCCACCTACGAAGTGGCTGCCAACCTGGCTCCGGTGGCCCGCACCCTCTTGGCTTCAGAGGAGCTCGAACCCGGTCATGGCTGGAACTGGACGTCGGTGTCGGCGCCCGGGGGAACTGCTTCGATCCGCGACCTGGCGTCCGCAGTGGCCGATGGTTTCCTGGCCCAGTCGGTCGACCAGCGCACCAGCGGGATCACCCTGTCGTTGGTCGACCTGGCGCGTCTTCCCGCCATCGAGGCCGCCTTCGGCGAACTGGCGGCCACCGTCAACGCTGATGCGGCGGGCACCGTCGGTCGCCTCGGCTCTCGTCGGGGGCGCAGCATCAGCTTCGGTCGCCATCCCGACCCCCGTTTCGACTCCTACATGGTCGACCTCGGTCACCTCGGCGACCTGCTCAGCGGTCTCGACGACCTCGGAGGGCCAGGTGCGGCGCTGGCAGCCGCAGTCGACGAGGCGGTCCTGATCAACGTCACCGACCAGGCGATGGCGGCTTCCACGGGCCTCGCGGTCTACTTCCCGCCGGTTCACAACCTGGGCCGGGCCGGTTACGAGCAGGTCGAGCTGGTAGAGCCCTGGAAGGACTTCCTCCGGTCTTACTACACGGGCGCCGAGAGCATCCCCTTCGAGGCCCTGCCCACGTTCCTCGACGACGACGGCGTCCTCGAGGACGAGGACGTGGTCTACGACGACGCCCACCTGGGGATCGCGACCGATGTGGTGGCGGGAACCGGGGTCAACATCTCGACCGCCAAGCTGTTCTGGGGCCAGGTCGACCTCGATTCTGACCTGGTGGTCTTCTACGGCGAGAGCGTGGCCGAGATCGACGGCGACACCCTCCGTGGCAGCTACGACTGGCGCTACCTGGTGATCAACGACGGCACCGACGAGGTCCCGGCCTATTCGCAGCTGTTCCGCAACGCCGCCGGCCAGATCGAGCGGATCGTGGTCCCCGTCACCTACCGGCGGGGGTCCGAACGAGTCGACGCCGCGTTGGTGCTTGGCCTCGAGGGTGAACAGGTGGTTACCGAGACCTTCTTCATCTACAGCTCGTCGGGCTCGGTGGCCGAGATCCACGGCCAGCCGGGTGATGTGTTCGTACCCCGGATGCTCGTGCAGGACTTCGCCGACTTCAGCACCAGCTGGGTCGAGGTGTCCGAGGTACCGCTCTATGCCGACCCCGACCTGCTCGACTACCGGATGCGCCGCCTGGCGCCGGGCACCGCAGTGATCGTCGAGCTCATGCTCACCGACATCGATGGTGGTCGCCAGTTCGTGTTCCACGGCACCGCCAGCCCCTGACCCTGCGGTGCCTGAAATGCCACCGACCGGGGGGTGCTAGTTCTCGACGTCGTCGAGCGCGTTGGCGAGGGTGTTCCACGACAGGGTTGCGCACTTGATGCGCACCGGGAACTTCACCACCCCCCGCAGGGCTTCGAGGTCGCCGAGCTTGACGTTGGGGTCGATCTCAGCCGCGGGTACCTCGGCGCCGTCGGCGTCGAGCTCTGACTCGTGGATCGACATCATGGCCTTGAACGCCCGAATGAGGTCGCGGGCCTCGGCGACCGTCTTGCCCTTGACCGCCGCCGACATCTTCGACGCCGACGATTGACTGATCGAGCACCCTTGGCCACCGATGCGGATGTCGGTCACCGAGTCGCCGTCGGCGAGCAGGGTGATGATGATCTCGTCGCCGCACAAGGGGTTGAAGCCCTCGGCCCTGAGGGCGGGGGGCGATTCGAGTTCGCCCCTGTTCCGGGGGCTGCGGTAGTGATCGAGGATGATCTCGCGGTAGAGGTCTTCAAGACCGGGCATGAAGGCGGATCCTGGGGTCAGAGAGCAAAGAAGTCAGAGGCCGATTCGAGGGCATCGCCGAGGGCGTCGACATCGGATTCGTCGTTGTAGATGTACAGCGACGCCCGGGCGGTGGCACCGACCCCCATCCTACGCATGAGGGGCTTGGCGCAATGGTGTCCGGCCCGGACACAAACGCCCGCTTGATCGAGCACCTGGGAGATGTCGTGAGGGTGCAGGTCGCCGAAGGCGAACGACAACACCCCGCCTCGTGACGCCGGCTCGGCGGGGCCGTGAATGGTGATGGAGTCGCCGAAGCGGTCGCTCAAGCTCCGCAGGGCGTAGGCCGTCAGCTCGATCTCGTGGCGGCGGATGGCGTCCATTCCGAGTGCTTCGAGGTAATCGATGGCCGCGCCCAGGCCGATGGCCTCGGCGATGGGCGGGGTGCCAGCCTCGAAACGCCACGGCACATCGTTGGCGGTGAAGCCATCGAGGCGCACGTCGCGGATCATCTCGCCGCCGCCGAGGAATGGCGGCATGGCTTCGAGGATCTCGGCCCGGGCCCACATGCCCCCGATGCCGGTCGGACCGAGCATCTTGTGGGCGGTGAAGCCGAAGAAGTCGCAGTCGAGCTCGGCGACGTCGGTGCGCAGGTGGGGAGCCCACTGGGCGCCGTCGACCAGCACCAGTGCACCAGCGGCATGCGCCGCGTCGATGATCTGACGCAACGGGGGGATGGTGCCCAACACGTTGGACATAGCGGTGATGCCCACCAGCTTCACCCCGTCGATCAGCCGATCGAGGTCGGTGAGGTCGAGGGTGTGATCGTCGGTCACCGGCAGGAATCGCAGTTCGATGCCGCGCTCTTGTTGGAGCTGGAGCCACGGCACGAGGTTGGCGTGATGTTCGATCTCGGTGAGCAGCACGGCGTCGCCTTCGGCGAGGTTCGTCCGCCCCCACGAATGGGCCACCAGGTTGATGGCCTCGGTGACGTTCTTGGTGAACACCACTTCCTCGGGCGAGCCGGCGCCGAGGAAGCGGGCGGTCTTGGCCCGGGCGGCCTCGAAGGCGTCGGTGGCTTCGGCGGCGATCTGGTAGACGCCCCGATGGACGTTGGCGTGGAAGGTCTCGTAGTAGTTCGACATGGCGTCGATGACCTGACGAGGTTTCTGCGACGAGGCGGCCGAGTCGAGATAGACCAGACGCTTACCGTGGACCTCGCGCTCGAGGATGGGAAAGTCGGCCCTGATGCTCGCAACGTCGAGGGTCGCGGCCGGGGGGCTGACCACGTCGGGGACGCTCACCGGAAAGCCTCGTAGCCCTCAGCTTCGAGCTTGGTGGCCAGCTCCGGACCGCCCGAGGCGACGATACGCCCGTCGATGAGGATGTGGACCTGGTCGGGGGTGAGGTGATCGAGCAGACGCTGGTAGTGGGTGATGGCGAGAACACCCAGGTCAGGGCGGTCGGTTCGGACCTCCTGCACACCCTTGGCCACGACCTTGAGGGCGTCGATGTCGAGGCCGGAGTCGGTCTCGTCGAGGATCGCCATGTCGGGCTCGA
>CAZEFG010000193.1:0-5139 GCA_964511355.1 uncultured Iamiaceae bacterium | reverse complement strand
AGACGAACACCAGGGCACAGGTGTGAAGAGCGGGATCGTCGCCCAGATCCTCGTTAATGCGGACCCAGGCAGGATGCGGACGCCAGTCCTTGCTCGGCTTCATCGGCCGCATGTCGAACAGCCCGCCGAAGGGTCCGCCGCGTCGCATGCGCATCATCCGCTGGACCATTGCCGGGTCGATGGTCTCGCCCGCGTCCTCGCGCTCCTTGATCGTTTCCTTGACCCAATCCGGCGCATCCGAACCCCGTCCGCCACCGGGAGGGCGCATCCCCATCGGACCATCGCCAGGAGAGATGTCGTCGGGACCGGGGGTCAGCGCCGGGGCGGGTGCCTGCCAGTCGTAGCCGTCCTCGGTGACGTGAAACGACGCGTCGAGAACGAAGATGGCCTCGTCACCCTGCAGGGCGGTGACCCGGCGGGTGGTGAAACTACGGCCATCGCGGATGCGTTCGACTTCAAGCCGCAAGGCAATGTTGGGGCGCCCTGGCCGGATGAAGTACGAGTGCAACGAGTGGACGTGGCGGTCAGGCTCGACCGTGAGGGTCGTGGCGCGCAAGGCCTGGCTGGCGACCTGGCCGCCGAAGAGCCGAGGTGGCCCCTCAGCAGGTGTTGGGGCCACGAACACATCGGAACCCTCGGATTTCAGATCCAGCAGGCTCAACAGCCCACGCGGTGGGCCAGCTTCTTCAGAACTCAGGACGTACTGCCTCCCCCTGGTCGCCGACCCCGGCGGGATCGGTCGAGCGCCACGATGAAAGGGACACCGCTACTGCTCGCCCGCAGGTCCTCCATCAGCGTGTTGCCATCACTAATGCTTAGACACTCTAACGTTTCCCTCGTCCCACCCCCAAGCTGACAGACGCCTCCGTGACCAAAGAACCCTCCGATCCGACCACCGCTGCGCCGATCGCCACCGGCCGAGCAATCGCCGTAGGGATCAGCGCCGGTCTGCTGTCGGGCGCCTTCGGGGTGGGCGGCGGCGTGCTGATGGTGCCCGCCATGGTATTGCTGCTCGGGGTGCCCCAGCGGCGGGCGTCGGGAACCAGCCTGGCCGCCATCGTGCCCATCGCCCTGTTCGGGGTGGCCGGGTTCGCGGTTCAGGATCAGCTCGACCTCACTGCTGCGGTCTTGCTCGGCATTGGCGCCATCGTTGGCGCTCCCGTTGGTGCTCGCCTGATCCACCGCATTCCGGTTCCTCGTCTCAGGGTCGCTTTCGCCTTGCTCATGATCGTCACCGCGGTGCGGCTCTTCTTCGAACTGCCCGAGTCGGTGTTGGCCGGGTCGATCGGCGTCGGCGACGGGATCCTTGTGGTGCTGGTGGGTCTGGCGTCGGGGATCCTGGCCGGACTGTTCGGCGTGGGCGGAGGGATTCTCATGGTCCCGGCTCAGATGCTGATCCTCGGTATCGACCCGGCCACCGCCAAGGGGACGTCGCTGCTGGTCATCATCCCTGCTTCGTTCAGCGGAACCGTCCAGAACATCCGCCGCGACAACGCCGACCTGCGACTGGCCGCCATTCTCGGCGCATCAGGAGTGCTGACCTCGTTCGCGGGCGCGTTTCTCGCCACCCGCATGTCGCCCACCGTGGCCAGCCTCTTGTTCGCCGGGCTGTTGTTGGTCTCCGCGGCGCGGATGCTGCAACCCGTCACCTGGTGGCGTGGTCGTCAACGGGGCCGCTGAACCCCTTCCTGCTGGCGCGAGAACTCCGAAGATGGTCGTTTCGTGCCCGCAAAAGGCCCGATTCAGGCGACGCCGAGAATCCTGCGGGTGTTGGCCACATCGACCTTGAGCTGCGCGATCAGCGCCTCAACCCCGTCGAAGCGCATTTCGGAACGCAACAGCTCGACGAACTCGACGCGAGCTGGTTCGTCGTAGAGATCCCCGTCGAAGTCGAGCAGATGGGCTTCGAGAACCGAGGTGTCGGCGTGTTCGTAGAACGTAGGGCGGCGGCCGAGGTTGATCGCCGACGGGTACCGGGCGCCATCGGGGCGGATGTACCAACCGGCGTACACCGCGTCGGCCGGGATCGCCATGGTGGTCGACACGGGGATGTTGGCGGTGGGGAACCCGAGCAGACGACCTCGTTGGTCGCCCTGCACGACCGTGCCCCGCAGTTCGTAGAGCCGGCCGAGCATCTTGGCCGCCGCGGTCACGTCGCCTCCGGCCAGGACGCGGCGGATGGCGGTGGATGACACCGGTTCGGAAATATCGTCTTCGCTGCGCTGAAGGAGCGACAGGCCAGTGACGTCAAAGCCGTGCTCGGCACCCATCCGGCGGAGAAGATCGACGTTGCCCTGGCGCTGGTGACCGAAGTGGAAGTCCTCACCCACCACGATCGCCTTGGCGCCTAGACAGTCGACGAGGACCTCGTTGACGAAGTCCTCAGGCGCTTCCTTCGAGCGGGCTTCATCGAAGTGCACCACGTAGACGCAATCGACGCCCACCAGCTCGAGCAGTTCGAGCTTCTGATCAAGGGTGGTGAGCAGCGCCGGCGCGCTCTCGGGGCGCAGGATGGTGGCTGGATGCCGGTCGAAGGTGACGACCGCAGTAGCGATACCCCGACGCCGGGCCTCGTCCTGGGTGGCCGCGATGATCGCCTGATGTCCGAGGTGGACGCCGTCGTACACACCGATGGTGACGGCACACCCGTCAGAGGACGCCGGGCGGGACTCATTGTCGCGGATCACCTGCACGGGGTCGACGCTACCGGCCGATGGCTCCGGCGCACCACACCGAGCTTCTCACCACGAACCTGGTCCGGGGTGGCGCCCACCACCATCTCGCGCCAGGTTCTGGCAAGGACCTCGTACCCCCCGCCAACTCGATTGAGTCGTCCGGGTGGGAATGGCAGGCTGCCAGGCCATGGTCGAGCTGCGAATTCTGTCTCCCGACGACTGGCCGCTCTGGCGCGAGGTGCGGCTCGCCGCCCTGGCCGAGGCGCCCGAGGCGTTCGGCGCGACCTACGAGTACTGGTCGGGCGAAGGGGACACCGAGGCGCGCTGGCGCTCTCGGCTGCGCGACGTGCCCTGCAACGTGGTGTCGATGGACGGTGAGCGCCCCACAGGCCAGGCCAGCGGCACGGCACTCGACGCCGAGGGACGCGTCGAGCTGATCTCGATGTGGGTGGCACCCCCGGCGCGGGGAACCGGCGTCGGCGACGCCCTGGTGGCCGCGGTGGTCGCGTGGGCCCGCGGCGTTGGGGCATCTGCGGTGCGCCTCGGCGTGCGTGAGGGCAACAAGGCTGCCATCGGCTTGTACGTGCGCGCCGGCTTCGTGGCCCTCGGCGAACCTGCGGACGGGTGCGATCTGGCGATGGAGCGGCCGCTGCCGTGACCGTCCGGGTCAGCCCGACATCAGCGGCTCGACTCGTGCTGGATCAGGGTCGGGTCGACGTCGGGTCGGGGTGGGATGGATGCCCGATCGTCAGGTCGGGATCACCACAGTGGGCTTGACCTGTCCGCCCGCGACGGGCTCGTAGACGGCGAGCAGGCGGCCGGATTCATCCAGCACCGGCCACGGCCCGTCGCCCGCGACCTCCAGTTGCCCACGATCGAGCACCCGCCCGTTGCCCACCAGCCGGGTCAGATCTTCATCGACCGTCACGGCCGGGTAGTCACGCAGCGCTTCGGCGGGGGTCAACAGCACCGGTTCATCGATGGTGCCCGCCTGGTCGACGGTGAACGACCCGATGGCGGTGCGGCGCAGGTTCCGCAGGTGCGCTCCCCCACCGAGCGCTGTTCCCAGGTCGGCAGCCAGCGTGCGCACGTAGGTGCCCGACGAGCACTGGACCTCGGCGGCGAGCACTAGAGGCTCGCTGGGGACTTCGACGATGTCGTAGCGGTACACGGTGACCGGCCGGGGTTTGCGTTCGACCTCGATGCCCTGGCGGGCCAGCTCGTGGAGGCGTTTGCCGTCGACCTTGATCGCCGAGACCATGGGCGGTACCTGCATGATGTCGCCGGTGAGTTCAGCGGCGGCGGCTCGGGCCGCGTCGATGGTTACGCCCGCCATGTCGTGGGTGGCGGTCACCTCACCATCGGCATCGAGGGTATTGGTCTCGACCCCCAGCACTATCTCGGTGGTGTAGGTCTTGGTCAGGGCGGTGAGGAACCGCATGAGCCGCGTGGCGTGACCCACCCCCACCAGCAACACACCCGTGGCTCCCGGGTCGAGGGTGCCGGCGTGGCCGACCTTGCGGGTGCCGAGCACGCCCCGCAGCTTGGCGACCACGTCGTGGCTGGTCCATCCGGCTGGTTTGTCGATGACGGCGAGCCCGTGGGGACCCTTGCTCACTCCGCCGGGTCCTGGTCAGGACCCGAGGCATCGTCCTCGGCGACCCCTCCGCCGGCTTGGGTCTCGGGCAGCCGGCGCAGGATCTCCTCGATCCGGGAGGCAGCTTCGGTGACCCGGTCGAGCTCGAACACCAACTCGGGGACGCGCCGAACCCGGGCCTGGCGCCCGATGGCGCCTTGCAGGCGCTTGCGGTGGGCGGCCAGCGCGTCGCCGGCCTCGTTGCCCTCCGGTTCGCCGTGCACCGAGTAGAAGACCTTGGCCTTCGACAACTCGCCGTCGACGTCGACGTCCATCACCGTGACCAAGCCGAGCCGATCGTCGTCGATCAGTTCGAGTTCTTCGGCCAGGATCTCCTGGAACAGCTTGTTGAGCCGGGCCGTGCGCGGGTACTGCTTGGCTGATCCTGCGCGGCGACGAGTCATCGATCTACCTCCAACCAGTGGCGTTCAACCCCGAGTACCTGGATACCCGGTGTCGACCAAACGAACCTTTCGACCTCGTCGATGACCTCGGTGATGTGATGAGGCGAGTTGGCCACCCCGACGATCCCGAGGGCGGCCCGCTGCCACGTGTCGGCATGATCGACTTCGGCCACCGCGACCCCGAAGCGTCGCTTTGAGGTCTCGATGATCGGCTTGAGCACCGATCGCTTGGCCTTGAGGGAGCGGCACTCGCCTAGGTGCAGCTCAACCCTCATGGCCAGGACGTGCACCGCTCAGCCTCCGGATGCCTCAGGAACGGGGGATCTCCCGCTCCTCGTAGGTCTCGATGATGTCGCCTTCCTTGAGATCCTGGAAGTCCGACAGGCCGATACCGCACTCGTAACCCGCGGCGACCTCACGGACG
>CAZEFG010000192.1:0-5148 GCA_964511355.1 uncultured Iamiaceae bacterium | reverse complement strand
TCCAGATCCCGAAGGTGCTGATGCTACGAAGCACGCTGCCGAGGGTCTGGGCCCGCGCCCCGGCCCTGATGTTGTGTTCGATGGTCGGAGCCAATACCGCGGGCTTGAACCGGCCCCTTGCCTTCGGTGCCGATGCCGCCAGGTTCTGCACGCTGCGCTCGGTCACCCGGTCGGTCGTCCGGCGGATCGCCCGTCGGGCCAGTCGGTTCATCACCCACGCCACCAAGACGATCGCGAGGATGGCGAAGGGCCGGGCGAAGAGGAACTCCGCCGCCTGGGCCAACCGTTCGTTACCTGTCTGTTCGAGCACCCACCGACACGACCAGCTCGGGTTCTCGCCGCAGCTGTCCTGGGCCACGACGTCGACATCGATCTCGGGTGCTTGAGTCAGCACGATGGCCAGCAGGGTCGCAGTCACGGGTCCAAGGTAACGAACTAGGGCTCGACCTTCGGCTCGACCTTTGGTGCGACCCGCAGGGCGACCTCATCGACCGCCACGCCGTCCATGCTCAGCACCTCGAAGATCACCCCCTCGTCGACGACGGTGTCTCCGCTATTCGGGACCCGGCCGAGCTGATGGATGAGGTAGCCCGCCACCGTCTCCCACGACCCTTCGGGAAGCTCGACCTCGGTCAGTTCGGCCAGTTCATCGGGCCGTAGGGAGCCGGAGAACACCAGGGTGCCGTCGGGTAGCTCGCTGATCCGGTCGGCGGCCCGGTCGCTTTCGTCCTCGAACTCACCGATGAGCTCCTCGATGACGTCTTCCATGGTTATCAGCCCGATCACCACCCCGTGCTCGTCGACCACCAGGGCCAGGTGGCGACGCTCGTCGCGCATCTGCAGGAACAGGTCTTCGAGGGCCAGGTGGTCGGGAGCAACGAGCAGGGGGGTGACCAGATCGCCCGCCACCGCCCCGTCACGCTCCCCGCTGAAGGTGAGCAGATCGCGCACATGCAGCACGCCGACCGGATGGTCGAGATCGCCGTCGAAGACCACGATGCGAGAGCGGCCGGTCTCCACAGCCCGCTCCTCGACCTCGGCCAGCGGTGTGGCGGCGTCGACCGCCACCACCGATGGTCGTGGCGTCATGGCGGCCACCGCGGTGAGGCCCGACAGCTCGAGAGAGCGCGCCAACAGCACGTGCTGGTCGATGTCGAGTGACCCCTCGCCGGCCGCCTCGTCGAGCAGGAGGATGAGATCGGCCGGAGAGTGCACCAGGGCCAGCTCGTCCTGAGGCTGGACCCCCACCGCCCGGATCAGCAGGTTGGCCGTGCGGTTGAGGAACCAGATGAAGGGCCGGACCACCACGGCGAACGCTCGGAACGGACGGGCCAACAGCAACGCCGAATCTTCCGGATGGGTGATGGCCCAGGACTTGGGCGCCATCTCGCCCACCACCATGTGCAAGAACACCACGATGGTCATGGCCACCACGAAGGCGATGGCGTGGCTGGTACCGCTGGGCAGGTCGAGGCCCAGGTCGTGGATGAATCCCTCGATGAGCGACGCCACCGCCGGTTCGGCGATGATGCCGAGGCCGAGCGAGCACATGGTGATGCCGAGCTGAGCGCCGGCCAGCATCAGCGACAACTCTCGTAGACCCGCCAGGGCGTGCTTGGCCCTCCGGTCTCCTTCGGCGGCGAGCTGCTCGATCCGGGACCGCCGTGCCGCCAGCAAGGCGAACTCGGCGGCAACGAAGAAACCGTTGGCCGCCAACAACGCCACCGCGATGGCGATGGCCAGGGGAGCGCTCACGGGCGGCCCTCACCCAGGTCGGTCCCATCGGGCCGGACCTGCAGCTCGACGGTGACCACCCGACGAACTTCCATGGCCACCACCCGTAGGTCGACCCCTTCGAGTGCCACGCGATCACCGACCAGCGGAATGCGTCCCAACTGGTCCATGACCAGGCCCGCCAACGTGTCGTAGGGGCCTTCGGGCAGGACCACCCCGGTCTCCCGCTCGATCTCGTGCAGGCGCATGTCGCCCGACAACAGCCAGTGGTTGGGTTCGAGCGCCACCGTGGCCGGAGGGGTGTCGGCGTCGAACTCGTCTTCGATGTCGCCCACCAGCTCTTCGAGGAGATCCTCGATGGTGAGAACCCCGGCGGTGCCGCCGTGTTCGTCGACCACGATCGCCATGGGGCTCGACGAGTGACGCAGCTCGGCCAGCACCCGGTGCAGGCCAGCAGACTCGGGTACCGCCAACACCGGACGGATCAGTTCGGAGACCGGGGCGGTCGCTCGCTCGTCGGCCGGCAGGGCCAGCAGGTCCTTGGCATGGACCATCCCCACCACCTCATCCCATTCGTCGGCCACGGGGAAGCGCATGTGGTGGGTCGAGTTGAGCAGGTCCTCGATGTCGGAGCCCGTGGAGCCCGTGGGGATCGACACCACCCGGTTCCAGGGCACCATCACCTCACGGGCGTCGCGCTGGCGGAACTCGAGCGCCCGACGCAAGAGATCGGCCTGCGACGAGGACAACGAACCGGCCGCCGACGAGGCGTCGACGATGTGGCTCAGCTCATCGGGGTGGACTCCCCCGGCCAACTCCTCGACGGGTTCGATCCCGATGCGGCGGAGAAGGCGGGTCGAGGCCGAGTCGAAGATCCGGATCAACGGGCCGGTGACCCGCAGGAATATCAAGGTGGGGCGGGCTAGACGTAGCGCGACCGGCTCGGGCTCGGCGATGGCGAGGTTCTTGGGCGCCAACTCGCCGATGACCATCTGGATCGCGGTGACCAGCACGAAACCAACGGTGAGCGCCACCCCCGGGCGTGCCCCCTCGGGCACACCGAGCCAGCCCATCACCGGTTGCAGCGCGCGACCCACGGTGGGCTCGGCGATGAACCCGACCACCAGCGACGTGACGGTGATGCCGAGCTGGGCTCCCGACAACATGAACGACAGGCGCTGCAACACTTTGAGAGCGCGGCCCGCGGCGACGTCGCCGCCCTGATACGCCTCGGCCAGTCGGCTCCGGCGGACCGCGACATAGGCGAACTCGGCCGCCACGAAATAGGCGTTGGCCACTATCAGTAGGCCCACACAGGCCAACCCGATGACCATCCAGGCGGTCTCGCTAACCAAATGAACCCCCGAGTGCCACGAGTTGACGGTAGTCGACCGCCGCATGAGGTCTCAGCCAGCGCCAAGGCGATAGCGTCCAGGCAATGGACCAGGTCGCCGGGAAACCCGAGGACCAGATCACCGATCCATCGGTTGCCAATACCGAGGTCAGTCGACGAAGCATCGTCGGCCGGGCCCTGCTCATCACCTTCACCGGGATCTCGCTGTACATCTTCGCCCCCAGTCTGGTCGAGGTGTACTCGTCGTGGGACGAGGTCGTCACCCTCCAGCCGTTGTGGCTGCTGGTGATCGTCGGCTGCCAGGTGGGCAGCTTCGCCTGCATCTGGTATCTCCAACGTCTGGCCCTGCGCACCGAGAAATGGTTCGGCGTGGTCACCTCGCAGTTGGCCGGAAACGCCTTCAGCCGGATCGTCCCCGGGGGCGCGGCCGCCGGGGTGGCGATGCAGATGCGCATGCTCACCCGGGCGGGGGTCTCGACCACCACCGCGGCATCTTCTCTCACCGCCGTTTCGCTGATCACCACCGGCATCGTGTTCGCCCTGCCGGTGCTGGCCATCCCGGCCATGCTGGCGGGTACACCCGTGCGGGGACCGCTGCTTTGGGCGGCGCTGTTGGGCCTCGGCGCCTTTGTGCTCCTCGCGGCGCTCGGCGCTTTGTTGTTGCGCTCCGACGCTCCGCTGGTGGCGATCGGCAAGGCGGTGCAGACGGTGCGCAACCGCTTCCGTCGCCACGACGAGCCCATGGTCGACCTCCCCGAGCGGCTCGTGCTCGAACGGGGTTTGGTTCGCCACACTCTCGGCGCCAATACCGGCAAGGCGTTGGCCGCCTCGCTCGGCCGGTCGATGCTCGACTACCTGTCTCTGCTGGCCGCCCTCGCCGCCGTGGGCGCCAACCCCAATCCGTCACTGGTCCTGTTGGCGTTCGTCACCGCCATGGTGCTCGGCATGATCCCCATCACCCCTGGCGGCTTGGGCTTCGTCGAGGCCGGCCTCACCGCTGCCTTGGCGCTGGCCGGAATCTCGGCGGCCGACGCGGTGGTCGCCACCGCGGTGTACCGACTGGCCGCTTTTTGGCTGCCCCTTCCAGCGGGCCTGGCTGCCTACATCGCCTTTCGGATCCGGATCGGCTCAACCGACGACGATTGAACCGGATCAGGCCCGGCCCGGGTTAGTGATCAGACCATCTCGCCTTCTACCATCGGGGAAAGTCCACGTAGGGGGAGAGTTAGCTAGATGTCGTCAATGACCTGGGATGAAGCCGTCGAATTGGTGTGCGGTGAAGGCGCACCGTTCAGCTTCCACGAAGAAGTTATCAACGGCGTACCCACCAAGGTGTTCGACACCGCTCCCCCGGTCCTCAAGAACCTGTTCGACCTGGCCCGGCTCCAGGGCGACGAGCTCTACATCGTCTATGAAGACGAGCAGTACACCTTCGCCGAGGTCATGGCCCAGGTCGATGCCATCGGTGCCACCCTGGTCGAGCGCTACGGCGTGGCCAAAGGCGACCGGGTGGCGATCGCCATGCGCAACTACCCCGAATGGATCACCTCGTTCGTGGCCATCACCTCGATCGGCGCGGTGGCCGTTCCCCTCAACGCATGGTGGACCACCGACGAGCTCCGCTACGGACTCACCGACTCCGGGGCCAAGGTGTTGATCGCCGACCAGGAGCGGGTCGATCGCATCGCACCGGCCCTGCCCGACCTCGATCTGGCCGTCATCGCGGTACGGATGAAGACCGACCTCCCCGAGGGCGTCGACGCCTTTGGTGAGGTCCTCATGACCGGCGCGGCCCTGCCGGTGGTCGAGGTCGACACCGACGACGACGCCACCATCCTCTACACCTCTGGCACCACCGGTGCACCCAAGGGCGCGGTGTCGACCCATCGTGCGGTCATCTCGGCCATGTTGGCCTTTGCCTGCCGCGCCGCCATCAACAAGGCGCGGGGCGAGGGCCAGTCCGGCACCAAGGAAGCGGGTGGTCCCACCTACCGCCCCTGCTCGATCCTCACCGTCCCGTTGTTCCACGTGACCGGTTGTGTACCGGTGATGATCGGATC
>CAZEFG010000191.1:0-5162 GCA_964511355.1 uncultured Iamiaceae bacterium | reverse complement strand
GTGAGCACGTCATATGGTTACAGCCATGTTGGGTGACAACGCCAGTATTGGGCTTTCGGGCACTCGCTTTTCTGATCTCCGATGGATCGATTCCACCGGTTCCACCAACGCCGACCTGCTGGCCGAGGCGGCTGAAGGCGCCCCCGACGGACGGGTTCTTGTTGCCGAACATCAGACCGCGGGGCGTGGACGCCTGGGCCGAACCTGGGAGGCGCCGGCGGGGGCCTCGCTGCTTTTCTCGGTGCTGATCCGGCCCAACCTCCCCGTCGGGATGCTCCAACTGGTGTCACTCGCGGCGGCGATCGCCGCCAGTGACGCCTGCCATACGGTGGTCGGAGTCCGTCCCCGCCTCAAATGGCCCAATGACCTCGTGCTTGAGGTTCCTGATCAGGGCGAACGGAAGCTGGCAGGCATCCTGTCGGAATCCAGCCTGAAGGGCGACCAGGTGGCGGCGGTCGTGGTGGGCATGGGGATCAACGTCAATTGGCCCGCCGAGCTGCCCGAAGAGTTGGCGCCCATCGCCACGTCTCTCAACCACCACCAGAGCGACCCCACCGCGCCGATCGATCGCGAGGATCTGCTGGTGGCGCTGCTCAGCGGGTTCGCCGCCATCCTCGACCGTCTCGACGATCAGGACGGCTCAGAGGCTCTGCTCGCCCGCTACCGCCAACTGTCGGCCACCCTCGGACGAATGGTGCGGGCCGAACTCGGGTCCGGCGCCCTCACCGGCGTCGCCACCGACCTCAGCCCCGAGGGCCATCTGCTGGTCGACCTGGCCGGCGAGTTGGTGCCCATCGCCGCCGGTGACGTGGTCCACCTCCGGCCGGCCCAATAGCAACGGCCATCGCGTCGCTAGGGGTCGATGGACCGCCGCTCGAGTTCGGCGAGGGCATCGGCGGCGGCCAGAGTCAGCGGCCCGGGACAGGGCGTCAGCGAGGTCCCGTCGATCTCGCCGACTCCCTGGACCCCGCGGGCTGAACCGGTGATGAACACCTCGTCGGCCTCCGCCAGAGCGCCCATGGGTAGGTCGGCCTCGGTCACGTCGAGGGTCTCGACCAGCAGCTCACGGGTGACACCGGGCAGGGGCCCGGCCGAGAGCGGTGGGGTGAACAGCTCGCCGCCGATCCCGACAAAGACGTTGCTCATCGCCCCCTCGCAGAGGTTTCCCCTGGTGTTGGCGAGGATCGCCTCGACGGCGCCGGCGGCCGCCGCCTTCGCCGACGCCAGGACGTTCTCGGCATAGGAGGTCGACTTGACCCCCACGAGGGCACCGGTCTCGTTGCGGGTCCACTCGACGGTGATGACCCGGGCACCGTGGTCGGCGGGGGTGATCTCAGAGGCGGCGATCAGAACGGTGGCGGAGTCACCGCCTCGGTGCGGACCGAGGGGGCCGGGCCCGGCGGTGACGGTGATCCGTAGGCGCCCTGTACGGATGCGGTTGGCGGCGATGACTTCGCGCGACGCCCTTCGCAGTAGTTCGTGGTCGACATCGGGAAGACCCATGACTCGTATCGAGCGATCGAGTCGGGCCAGGTGGCGGGTGATGGCAAAGGGCTCACCGTTGCTGACCTTGATCGTCTCGAACACGCCATCGCCCACGGTGAAACCCCGGTCGAAGGGTGAGATCCGTGCCTGATCGACCCCGAGGACTGTGCCGTTGAGCCACACGAGGGACGTCATGGTCAAGATCCTACGGCCGAGCTCGGGCACCCACTGTGGGCTCAGGCCGCTCGGTATGCTCGTCGAGTGCCGTCCCCTACGCGTCGGGCGCGCGGGCGCCGGTCATGGCCCCAGCGGCTGGTCCTTTCGTTCAACATTTTCATGGTCCTGGTGGCCCTGGCCTCGGCGGCCGTCCTGGGTTACGGCTACGAGAAGGCCGGGAGCTTCCCCCGGGTGAGCCTTGACCCTGGCGTGCTGGCCGACGTCGAATCGGCTCCGGGCGAGGCCATGAACGTGCTGCTCGTCGGCACCGACGCCTCCGACGGCCTCAATCCCGACGACCCGATCCTGGTCGGGCGTCCGCCCAGCGGGAACCTGGCCGACGTGATCATGGTCCTGCGCCTTGAGCCTGACACCAATGATGCCGCCCTGTTGTCGATCCCAAGGGACCTGTGGGTGCCGATCGCCGGCACCGACCAAGAAGAAAAGATCAACAGCTCTTACTCGGTGGGCGGGGCCCAAGCCTTGATCGAGACGATCGATGACTACCTGGGCATACCGATCAACCATTTCGTGGCCGTCGACCTGGCTGGGTTTCGTCGCGTCATCGATGCCATTGGAGGCGTCGACGTCTATTTCCCGTACCCCGCCCGCGACCTCAAGAGTGGGCTCTACATGCCCGAGGCGGGCTGCCAACGCCTGGATCCGGTTCAAGCCCTCGCCTATTCACGCTCGCGGGCCTATGAGAATCAGATCGATGGCGAGTGGGTCGACGACCTGCTTTACGACTATGGCCGAATGCGCCGTCAGCAGGAGTTCATGCGTCGCGCCCTCAGTAGGGCGGTCGACCGCGGCGCTCGCAACCCCGTAACTCTCAACGCCCTGCTGAATGCGGTCGACGATGCCGTGACCCTCGACACCGGGCTGAGCACCGGCCAGATCCTCGACATCGCCCAGGCATTTCGACTGTTCAACCCCGAGAGCCTCGCCAGCTTCTCGCTGGGTGATTACGTCGATGAGCAGGTGATACGGGGCCAAGCCGCGCTCCGGCTCCGCGAAGCCGACGCCGACGCCGTGCTCGACATCTTCCGGGGCCGCACCAGCCTCGAGCCGACTCCCCAGACCGTGCGGGTGAGAGTGCTCAACGGCAGCGGGAGGGCCAACCAGGCCTGGGAGGTAGCCCAGGACATGCAGGCGGCCGGGTTCAACCTCCGGGGAACCGACAACCTGCGGGGAGAGGCGCTGGATCGCACCGAGATCCGTTATCTGCCCGGTCAGCGGGGTCAGGCCGAACTCTTGGCCCGCTACCTGATCGCGCCTCCGGTGCTCGTCGAGGACTCCCAGCTGACCTTGGCCCCGGTCGAGTTGATCACCGGTGCCGACTACCAGGGTTTGGTCGAGCCCGGCGACGCGGCCGGCCCTGGCACCTCGACCACCACGACCACCACGACCACCTCGACCACCACGACTACCTCGACCACCACGACTACCTCGACCACCAACCAGCAGCAGGTGACAACGGGCCCGCCACCTTGTTGAAGCGGGGGTAGCCTCGATGGCTATGTCGGGAACCATCGCAGTCATCGGAACGGGCTATGTCGGACTCACCACGGGGGCCTGTTTCGCGGCCCTCGGACACACGGTGATCTGCGCCGATATCGACGAGGAAAAGATCGCCCGTCTCAACGCCGGCGAGATCCCCATTCTGGAAGATGGGTTGCCGCGTCTGGTGTCTGAAGGCGTCAAGGCGGGTCGCCTCTCATTTGTGGTCGGTGCCGCCACCGCGGCGGCCGAAGCGGAGTTCGCCTACCTGTGCGTGCCAACCCCCCAAGGGGTCAACGGGGCCGCCGATTTGTCCTATCTCGAAGCGGCGGCCGCCGAGATCGGTCCGGTCCTGGCGCCCGAGTCGATCGTGGTCAACAAGTCGACCGTCCCGGTTGGTTCGACCCGAGTTGTCGAGCGGGCGCTCGGGCGAAGCGACGTGTTCGTGGTGTCGAACCCCGAGTTCCTGCGGGAGGGGTCGGCCGTAAATGACTTCATGAAGCCCGACCGCGTGGTCATCGGCAGCGATCACCAGGCAGCGGCGATCCGGGTGGCGTCGCTCTACATGGGTATCCCCGCCCCGATCATGGTCACCAGCCCCGCCTCGGCCGAGACCATCAAGTACGCCGCCAACGCCTTTCTCGCCACCAAGCTCTCGTTCGTCAACGCGGTGGCCGCCATCTGTGAGGCGGTGGGTGCCGACGTGGCCGACGTGATGCTCGGCATTGGTTACGACAAGCGGATCGGCCAGGAGTTCCTCCAGCCCGGTCCCGGTTTCGGTGGCTCGTGTTTCCCCAAGGACACCCGGGCCCTCACCCACATCGCCGAAGAAGCCGGATACGACTTCCGGCTACTGAAGGGCGTCCTCCAGGTCAACGACGAACAGTTCGAGCGGGTCACCGACAAGATCGAGCGGCTCGCCGATGGGTCGATCAACGGCAAGAAAGTGGGCGTCTGGGGGCTCACGTTCAAGGCTCGCACCGACGATCTGCGCGACTCTCCGTCACTCGAGATCATCGAGCGATTGCGCGAGCGAGGGGCCAGGGTCCTGGCCTACGACCCGGCCATCTCCCATCCGATCGACGGCATCGAAGTGGTCGCCGACCCCTACGCCGCGGTCGAAGGTGCCGAGGTCCTGGCGGTGCTGACCGAATGGGACGACTTTCGCTGGCTCGACTTCGACAAGGTGCATGGGCTTATGGCGGCACCACGGATCCTGGACGGACGCAACCTGCTCGACTCGGCGGCGCTCAAGCGGGCCGGCTTCGCCTACGACGGCATCGGTCGCAGCTGATGGCCAGGGTCGTTGTCACCGGGGGCTCAGGTCTCATCGGCTCATCGATCATCAGGCGCTTGATCGACCGGGGCGACCAGGTCGTATGCGTCGACAACCTCATCACCGGTTCCTACGACAACGTCGCCGCCCTGGTCGGAACCGACACCTTCGAGTTCGTGCGCCACGACGTGTCCCAGCCCTTCGAGATCGACGGGCCCGTCGACATGGTGATGCACCTGGCGAGCCCTGCTTCCCCCAAGGACTTCGGCGAGCTTCCCATTCAGATCATGAAGGTCGGCGGCCTCGGAACCCACAACACGTTGGGCCTGGCCCGGGCCAAGCGCGCTCGGTTCTTCCTGTCGTCGACCAGCGAGGTCTACGGCGACCCGTTGGTGCACCCTCAACCCGAAACCTACTGGGGCAACGTCAACCCGGTCGGTCCCCGCGGCGTCTACGACGAAGCCAAACGATTCGCCGAAGCGATGACCATGGCCTATCACCGCCACCACGCTCTCGATGTCCGCATCGCCCGCATCTTCAACACCTACGGTCCGGCGATGCGGCTCGAAGACGGCCGGGTGGTGTCGAACTTCTTGGTCCAGGCGATCCGCGGTCGGCCCCTCACCATGTACGGCGACGGCACCCAGACCCGCAGCTTCTGCTACGTCGACGACGAGGTCGAAGG
>CAZEFG010000190.1:0-5181 GCA_964511355.1 uncultured Iamiaceae bacterium | reverse complement strand
CGTCGGGCCGGATCTCCCCGGCCAGATTAAGGAACCATGAGCAACAGACGTGAGCGACATCGTTGGTGTGATGGTGCGCCTACCGCTACCTACAGCTACTCCTACGGTGTTGATGGGTTGCGGGCAGCCAAGCAGCGCACCGACCTTGCTTCGAGTCCGATCCAGTACACCTGGTCGGGCGGTGGTGGGTTGCCGTTGCTGCTCGCGGAGCACCACGGCACACCCAATCCAGCTATCTCGTGTATGGGCCTGGTGGGGCACCGATCTACCAGACCACCCGGGCTGGCGGGGTCATGTACTACCACCAGGACCACCAAGGCTCGACCAGGTTGACCACGAACGCGAATGGCACCGCCCGCGGCACGATGGCCTATGACGCCTACGGGAAGGTTACAGAGAACACGAACCCGTGGCTCGGTGAACCACCCCTACTCGGATACGTCAGCCAGTACCACGACCAAGAGACCGGGTACATCTACCTCAGAGCCCGCCACTACGACCCCATTACCGGCCAGTTCACCAGCCAAGATCCCCTGCACGCATCCACCCACGAACCCTACGGCTACGCCAACAACAACCCAACCAACAACTGGGACCCTTCGGGTTTGTTCTGTATAGCAGGAAGGAATCCAAACGGCTCATGTCGAGGTTCCGGTGCTGTTGATACGCTGGTTGATGCGGGCAAAGAGGTCATAGAGACAGGTCAAGAGGTCGGGACCTTGATAAAAGAGGATCCGATGAATGCGCCGTTCTCCCTTGGTGCGTACGGGTCTGCCCGGGCTTTGGGGTCTGACTGCGACGTGCGTGGTAGGGCTATCGAATGCATAGGAGCGCCATCCCCCATCAATGGCAGTTCTTATACAGTTGGACGCGTTGTGATGAACTCCAAAGATGCGCGAATGGATGACCACTTGTGGGCGCATGAGTTGGCCCATGTGAATCAGTGGAGTAGTTGGGGACCTGCATTCCCTTTTGTATACGGGGCAAACTACTTATGGTACGGTGAGTGCAATATAATTGAACGGGATGCTGGCTTCCAGGGCGGCGGATACAGCGATTGCGACGGCCTGGGAGTCGGCCCCGCTCAGAGGTACATAGCCTCTCGCCCCGGAGCTGTGCTGGGGTGCTAGCGGTACAACTACGCTACTTCGTAAGGCGAGGAGTATTGGTGGTTATTCTCCTCGTTGTCTCAGCGATGGTAGCTGGCTGCCCATCGAATGTGCAACAGTTTGCCGAAGGACTTGGCCTCGAATTGACCGTTGATGGTCAACTCTACATGGTGATCTGTGAAGAATCGGGAGGCCTCAAAGATGCACACGGCTACGTAGACGGAAGGCAGTTCGTAGTTAGTCATGAGGTAGGTCAACCTCCGTCAACGCGGGTACGACTCGATGTGAGTACAGTAAGCTATATGGTCGATGAGCCGATCGACATCGAGGCGGACGTTCGGCTTCTTGTCACCGGCACCCGCGCTGTCGAAGGGTTCCCAGGGGCCACTCAGAAGGTGTTTGATCTTAGAGCGCTACGGCCCGGATACGTGCTCGGGTCAGCAGGTAATCTAGTTGAACCACAGAACTGGATTAACGAGAACACCGAGTGTGATTAGGTGACCTCTAACGCCACCGGCAAAGTAATAGGGGACAACTGGCGGTGCCGGGGGTCATGAGGTGGTCGCCCACGGGAGGTCGGGGGCGAGGCCGGCTCGGTCGAGCATGATCATGGTGATGAAGGCTTGGGGGTCGTGGAAGCCTCGGGCGTTGGCGCGGATGCGGCCGATGCTGGCGTTGTTGGACTCGGCGATGCCGTTGGTGAGGCGCCACTCGATGGTCGCTTCGATCGAGGCCCGGTAGCGGCGGATCGTGCGGGCCAGCTTCACGAACGGGGCGAGCTTCGAGCGTGAGGCGTAGGCGAGCCAGGAGTCCAGAGCGGCTCGGGCCTGGGTGAGGGGCAAGGCGAAGATGTCGCGGAGTTCTTCTTTGAGCTGGAAGGCCCGGAAGGTCCGCCGGTTCGCTGCTTCGAGGGCCCAGATGGTCTCGCGTTGGCCCATCGACAGGTTCTCCCAGTTGCGGCGGAGGAGGAACCGCAGGCCCTTGAACTCCTTGGCTGCGTTGGCCTTGCCGGCGGAGCGGAGCTTGTTCCACTCAACGCGGCGGACCTCGTCGAGGGCGCCGGTGGCCCAGCTGATCACGTGGAAGGTGTCCAAGCAGACCGTGGCGCCCGGGGCGCGTTCGGCGACGACGTCGGTGATCCAGGTGGCCCCATCGGCGGTCACGAACTCGAGCTGGGCGGCCCGGGGCCCGAGGGCGTCGAAGAACCCCCCGACGGTGGCTTTGGAGCGGCCCCGAGCCGCCCAGATGACCTTGCCGGTCATGTGGTCGCACACCACCGTCAGGTACTTGTGGCCCTTCTTGTACTTGACCTCGTCGATCGCCACGGCGACGAGCCCGCCGAGCAGATCGACTCGCCCGAGGGTCTCGGTAGCGACTCGGAGGCACATGTTGTTGACCGCCCGCCACGAGATCGCGTAGCGGTCCGCCGCGGCCTGCTTGTTGCCCACGATGGCGTCATGGACGACCAGGTCCTCGAAGGCCCTCGTGAACGCCGAGGCGTGCCGTGCCCACGACACCGCAGCCACCGTCGGACCACAGCCCCGACAGCTCACCCGGCGGGCAACCGCCCTGATCTCCACGGTCGCGAAACCGGCATCGACGTGGCGCCACGACCGGGCACCGTCGCCGTTGTCGAGCCACGCCGCCAGCTCACCGCAACGCCCGCACCGGCCCCGACGGCGACGCTTCGGGCGCACATCGACCACCAGCCTCGGACGAGGACCGTCGATGACCTCGACGGCCAAGATCACGACCTCGCGGTCGAACCCCAGGATCGATCGAAGTACCTTGCTGACGCGCACGCCGTCCCTTCCACGTTGACTGACCTAGACAGCCAGGCAACGTAGGGAGCGGGCGGCGTGCGCACGCGGATCAGACCCCCGGCTCCGACAGTTGAGCCCCTTTCGCTGTAGTGGGCGATTGCCGTCATACCCCCTCGGTAGAGTCGATGGAGTCGATCTCCGGCCGTCGCCACGGTCGACGGCTGCGGCCTCGCAGCCGGGTTCTCGAGCAGCAACCGGGCCGACCAGCCGCTCCGCCAAGTCTCCAGCATCCCGAAGCGGCTGGTCCGCGAGCAGCTCCGGTAACCGCCGTACGGTTGCAGCTGTGAAATGGTCCGAGCAGGCGCCGGGATGCCATATGATCGAACGCATGTTCGTGAGAGGCGGATCTTGTGCCACTCGCCCGGCAGCTCTCCCTCCTCGAGGACCCGATGGCCCTCGCTGAACCCGCCCCCGACCCGGGCGCCGACTACGGAGAGGTCTTCACCCGACGTTGGGTCGTCGAGCTGATCCTCGACCTCGGCGGCTACACCGTCGACCGCGACCTCGGTCGTCAGGTCATCGGCGAACCCTCCTGCGGTACCGGCGCGTTCCTCGTCCCGGTCGCCGAGCGACTAATCGAATCGGCGATGACCCACGGCCACGATCTCCGATCACTCGGCCCGGCCATCCGGGCGTTCGACCTACTGGAAGCGAACGCTCAACGGGCCCGGAAGGCCGCGGCTCAACTGGTGGTCGACCACGGCCTCGACGCCGACCACGCAGAGGCGATGGCAGGGGAGTGGGTCACTACCGACGACTTCCTCCTCCACGGCCACGAGTCGGCCTTCGCCGACTACGTCGTCGGCAACCCTCCCTACATCCGGCTGGAGAACGTTTCCCGGCGAACGATGGAGGCCTACCGTCGGATCTGCCCCACGATGCGGGGCCGCGCCGACATATACGTCGGCTTCATCGAACGGGGGCTCGACCTACTCAAGCCCGGTGGCGAGCTCTCGTTCATCTGTGCCGACCGGTGGATGCGCAACCAGTACGGCGCCGACCTTCGCGAACTTGTGAGCGCCAACTACGCCGTCGACGCTGTCATCGCCATGCACGACGTCGACGCCTTCGAGGATGACGTGTCCGCCTACCCCGCGATCGTGGTGCTGCGGAATGGGTCTCAGGGCAAGGCCGTGGTCGCCGATGCCAACGGGGCCTTCGGCGAAGGCGAGGTGCCCCGGTTCACCGCCTGGGCCAAGCGGGGCCGCCGCAAGGTGGTTACCGAACCTGCCTACGAGGCGACTCGCGTAGACAAGTGGTTCTCCGGCGGCGACCTGTGGCCAGCCGGGTCACCCAGCCGGCTCGCGCTGCTCGCTGACCTCGAGGCCCGCTTCGCGCCGCTCCAGGACCCGAACACCGGCACCCGCGTCGGCATCGGGGTCGCCACCGGGTGCGACGAGATCTTCATCACCGATGATGCTGGCCTAGTTGAGGCCGACCGCCTCCTGCCGTTGCTCCAAGCCCACGACGTCACCGACGGTTCTGCGCGATGGTCGGGCCGGTACCTCGTGAACCCTTGGAACGGCTCGGGTCTTGTCGACCTCGACCGCTACCCGAAGCTGAGCGCCTACCTCGACGACAACCAGCGCCGCCTGCGAGGGCGGCACATCGCACGGCAGCGTCCGGCCACCTGGTACCGCACGATCGATCGCGTCCACCAGGACCTGACAGCCAGGTCGAAGCTCCTGATCCCTGACATCAAGGCGGCTGCTCACCCAGTCCTTGACGAGGGAGGCCACTACCCGCACCACAACCTCTACTACGTGGTCTCCGACACCTGGGACCTCGAGGTACTCGGTGGCCTGCTGCTCTCGGACATCGCCAACCTCTTCGTCGGCGCCTACTGCGTGAAGATGCGCGGCGGGACCTACCGCTTCCAGGCTCAGTACCTGCGCCGAATTCGGGTGCCCGACCCTCGGACGATCGGCCGAGGCGATGCTCGGTCGCTTGCTCGAGCGTTCCGCGATCGGGACCGGGTTCGAGCCACCGGCGTTGCTGCCGACGTGTACGGACTACCGGCGATCCTGGGCTGAGCCCGGCGGCGGTGCGTTCCAGTCGATGTCCGGATTGGTGGCCATGAACTGAAGGCACCGACCGTGGATCGCGGCGGCGAAGGCCTGGAAGGACAGCGCGTCGGAGGGAAACCGAACCGAGCCGGTTCTCTTGTCTCCCAGCGCGACACATGCTGCATCCAGGAGACGTTCGCGCACCATCCGCTCGAAGAAGATCCCGTATCGATCCGCGTAGCT
>CAZEFG010000189.1:0-5221 GCA_964511355.1 uncultured Iamiaceae bacterium | reverse complement strand
GTGGTCAAGGGCCGCGAGTTCGACGACATCTTCGACCTGGTGGGCATCCGGGTCACCGTCGAGACGGTCAAGGACTGCTACGCGGCGCTGGGGTCGATCCACGCCACGTGGAAGCCGGTGCAGGGGCGGTTCAAGGACTACATCGCCATGCCCAAGTTCAACCTCTACCAGTCGTTGCACACCACCGTCATCGGGCCCCAGGGCAAGCCCCTCGAGGTGCAGATCCGCACTGTCGAGATGCACAACCGGGCCGAGCATGGCGTGGCCGCCCACTGGAGCTACAAGGACGCCTCTTCCAGCGAGGACGTGGCCTGGCTCAACCGCATCATCGACTGGCAACAGGAGACGTCGGATCCTTCGGCCTTCATGGCCAACCTCAAGATCGACCTCGAACAGGACGAGGTCTTCGTCTTCACCCCCAAGGGTCGGGTCGTCACCCTGCCGGTGGGTGCCACCCCCATCGACTTCGCCTACACGATCCACACCGAGGTTGGTCACGCCTGCATCGGTGCCCGGGTCAATGGCCGTCTCGTGCCCCTCGACTCCAGCCTCAACTCGGGCGACACCGTCGAGATCTTCACCTCCAAGGTCGAGGGGGCCGGGCCGTCGCGCGACTGGTTGGGGATCGTCGTCACCCCTCGGGCTGCCAACAAGATCCGGCAGTGGTTCTCCCGCGAGCGCCGCGAAGACGCCATCGAGACGGGCCGTGACGAGCTCGAACGGGCCTTGCGCCGCGAGGGTCTTCCGGTGCAGAAGCTCGCCCGGTCGCCTCTGCTCGGCGAAGTGGCCGAGGAACTCAACTACACCGACGTCGAGGCCCTGCACGCCGCCATTGGCGAACACCATGTCTCGGCCCAGTCGGTGGCGGGGCGGGTGGCCAAGGTCCTGCGCGGCGGCGAACCCGAAATCGAAGAGCAGCTTCCCCGCACCGCCCGTACCTCGCGGGCGCGTCCCGGCGGCTCCTCGTCGGGTGTCCACGTCGAAGGTCTCGACGATGTGATGGTCCGTCTATCGCGCTGTTGCACCCCGGTGCCCGGCGACGAGATCATGGGCTTTGTCACCCGGGGTCGAGGGGTTTCGGTGCACCGGACCGACTGCGCCAACGCGGCGTCGCTGGTAGCCGACCAGAACGACCGTCTGATCGACGTCGAATGGGACTCGGCGCCCTCAGGGTTCTTCGTCGCCTCGATGGAGGTCAAGGCCCTCGACCGGTCGCGGCTGCTGCGTGACGTGTCGGCGGCGCTGGCCGATCACCACGTGAACATCATCGCCTGCACGACCACAACCGGTTCTGACCGCATTTCCAAACTGCGCTTCGACTTCGAATTGGGCGATCCCTCGCACCTGAACTCGCTCTTGAGCACCGTGCGCAGTATCGACTCGGTCTATGACGCCTACCGCGTCCTCCCCGGCAAGGGCGGCTGAACCGACCCTGCCGGGCAGGACGCGCTAACGAAGGCTCAGCGCACCCACGGTGTCGCCAACCCGAAGCCGGTCGAACCCCCGGGGAGGAGGCCGGCGACGGCGCAGCCCGTGAGCAGCGAGTTCGACGGGAGGGGCGTGTCGAACATGTGGTGATTGAGCCATTGCCCCACGTAGTGGTCGGCCGCTGCGCAGTTGGGGCTGTGGCCCCCGTTGCCCTCCCGGATGGTCACGAACGTGACCTTGCCAGCAGGCGCATGCTCGAAGGTGCGGCGCGCCAACTGGTAGGTGATGCTGGGATCGTCGTGGGCATTGACCATCAGCATCGCTGGAGCTGATGGTGCCCACGGTGAGGTTGGGGCCAACTCGGGGATGGCCCACAGCGCAAAGCCCACCGTCGAGGCCACCGCGCGGATGCGTGGATCGTGCCCTTCGGGCGTAGCGAAGCCGAGGCCGGTGACTCCGCCCATCGAGGCGCCCGAGTAGACGATCCGATTCGCATCGACCTTGCCAGCGAGGTTCGCGTCGCCGAGGAGGGCGTCGAGCACGATGCCCACGTCTTGGTTGTGGTTCGCGATGTCGGCCCAGTTCACCCCGGACTGATGGTCCATGAGCGGGAACCCGATGCACACCACGATCCGATCAGTCGGGTTCCACTCGTGGCAGGTGGGTGTCGGTCCGTTGCGATACGTCCCGATGATGTGCATCGGCCAGGCGCGGTCGGTGCGCGGAGCACCGTTGCTGGCCGTGGGGTAGTTCACCCTGACGTAAACGGCCCTCGAAGCTAGGGCGGGGAGGGACCGGGCACGGTTTCGCCCCGAGCTGTCGACGAAGACCAGTTCCTTGCGTCCGGCCGATGATGCGGTCACTCGCACGTCGACGGAACTTCCCACGAGCCCCGTGATGGCTTTGAACTCCGCGGAGTCGGAGAACGAAAGCATCACCCCGCCCCGGGAGAGACGCCCGGCTGACAACACCCCGGTCCAGTGGGCCAGGCCGGGGGCATCGGCGTCGCGCCCCATCACGTTGCGGTATACGAGGTGGACGAAGGCGGGATCATCGAGAGCGCCGTAGCGAGCGCGGAACTCCGCGGATTGAGCGAACTGCAGGGCGACCGCTGACAGAGGTCGCCCACCACCAACCAGACCGCGCCAGTAGGCGAGGCCAGAAGCGTCGGGCTGGCGGAGGAAGAAGGCTCGGTACAGCCGGTCAACTGACAACGAATCGGGTCCGGTGCGGCTGCCGCTGGTGGGCCTGACGTTCATCGCTTGATCGAGGGTCGAGATCGTCTGCGTGGCGACGGTGGTTGGCGAGGCCGCCGTTGAGGTCGCCCCGAGCCCGAGGGCGATCAGGAGCGTGGCGACGATGCTGACCACCTGACGTCCGCGTTTCATGTATCTATCCTCCAAGGTTGGTGACGCGACCGATGTCGGCCTCGACGTCGCGACAGTGAGGACTCGATGAGAAGCAACATGGGTTGGGCGGCGCGCTTGACGTTGGCGCGCATGACGTTGGCGGGCATGGCCGCGGTGGTCTCGATTGCGGCTTGTCAGCCCGCCGATCCACCCAGGGCCGCGCCAACCTCAGCCGATCCCAGTGTGTTCGCTCATGACCACGAGCGCTCGACCATCGGAACCGAGCCGATCGAGCCTCTCCTCGCTCAAGTCGAGGCCCTGGTCGCCCCTGAGGCCTTCGTCAGCGTCGTAGCCAACGAACAGGGCGACGGCTACGAGGTTGGGGTTTACGGCCTGACCCTTGATGCGATGGTCGAGCTGGAGCAGGCCCTCGAGGCCGGAGTCCCGGTCACCGTCGTCGCCCGGCCGGCTAGTCGCGTTGCCCTTGACGACCTGAGGGCCAGGGTCGCCGAGCACTACAACGACGGCACCGTCACCGCCGTGGCCGCGAGCCTTGTCACCGGTACCTTGCACGTCGGTGTCGCCGACGAAGCATCTGTGGACACGGTCCATGCCACAGCGATGGAAATGATCGACGAGGTCCACCCCAACCTCGGCGACATCGAACTCACGGTCCAGGTGGTGGCGCCGGCCGGTGGCTAACCGGTTCGGAGGATCCGGGGAGGCCCGGTAACCTCGCCGCCGTGGCCAGTCTCTCCTTCAGCGCCCCCAAGGGCACCCGCGACATCCTCGCCCCCGAGTCGGGCCGGTGGGCGGCGCTGATCGCCCGCTTCGCTGTCGCCGCCGAGCAAGCTGGCTACGGCCTGGTCGTAAGCCCCATGTTCGAAGAGCTCGATGTGTTCCGTCGGGTGGGCGAAGGCACCGACATCGTCACCAAGGAGATGTACGACTTCGTCGACAAAGGCGGCCGCCACATTGCCCTGCGGCCCGAGGGCACAGCGTCGATCGTGCGGGCCTACGTCGAGCACCGGCCGGTCGAGTCGCCCTGGAAGGCCTGGTACGCCGCCCCCAATTTCCGTTACGAGCGCCCCCAGGCCGGCCGCTACCGCCAGCACCACCAGCTCGGAGCCGAAGCGCTCGGTAGCGACGACCCCGACGTCGACGTCGAGCTGATCGCCCTCCTCGACGGCTTCTACCGCTCGCTCGGGCTCACCCAGGTCGACCTGTTGGTCAACACCATGGGCACACCCGCCGACCGCGCCGCCTATGCGGCCCATCTGGGGGAGTGGCTAACCGAGCGCATCGACCAGCTCGATCCCGCCGACCGCGCCACCGTCGCCGTCAACCCCATGCGGGTCCTCGACTCCAAGCGAGAGGCCACCCAGGCGGTAACCGATGACGCCCCTCGCACCATCGACCATGTCTCAGCCGAGGCCCGCGCCCACTTCGAACGGGTGCAGCAGGGTCTCGACGCACTGGGCATCAAATATCGCATCGAGCCCCGCCTGGTACGCGGCCTCGACTACTACACCCACACGACCTTCGAGTTCGCAGCCACCGCTCTCGACAGCGCCCAGAACGCCATCGGCGGGGGCGGGCGCTACAACGGCCTGGCCGAGTCCCTCGGTGGTCCGCCCACGCCTGGGGTCGGGTTCGGGTCGGGTATCGAGCGCATCCTGTTGGCTTGTGACGCCGAGGGCGTCTTCGCCGTGCCTTCCATCGACCACAAGGTGTTCGTGGTCGACGTCGTCGACGGCACCCACGCCCGCGACCTAACGGCCCGCCTACGCGCCGAAGGGATCGCTGCCGATCGGGCCTTCGACGGTCGCTCGATGAAGTCCCAGATGAAATCCGCCGACCGTTCCGGGGCGACCATCGCCGTCATCGTCGGCGAGGACGAAGCCGCCGCCGCCGAAGTCACCGTCCGCCCGTTGCGCCACGCTGGCGATGGCCCAGCCGAACAATCCCGCATCCCAGTCGACGATCTGGTCGACCACCTGAGGAAGATCACGTGACCGACATCTCCGAGACCACCCCCATGCGAACCGATATGTGCGGCGAGCTGAGCGCCGCCGACATAGGCCGCACCGTCGCCCTCTGCGGTTGGGTCGCCCGCCGCCGCGAGCACGGCGAACACCTCGCCTTCGTCGACCTACGCGACCGCACCGGCATCATTCAGTGCGTGGTCGACGGCGCCGCCGACCTGCGCTCTGAGTACGTGGTCCGCATCACCGGTACCGTCCGTCACCGGCCCGAGGGCACCACCAACCCCAGCCTCCCCACCGGCGAGGTCGAGGTCGGCGACTGCCAGGTTGAGATTCTGTCGGAGTCCGAGCCGCCACCGTTCCCAGTCGACGAGCGCATCGACACCGACGAGACCATTCGCCTTCGTCACCGCTATGTCGACCTGCGCCGCGACCGCATGCAGCGCAACCTGCGTCTGC
>CAZEFG010000188.1:0-5247 GCA_964511355.1 uncultured Iamiaceae bacterium | reverse complement strand
CGGTGACGTCGAGGTTGACGATGTCGCCGTCGCGCAGAGGCCGGTCGTCGGGGATTCCGTGGCAGATCACCTCGTTGACCGAGGTGCACAGCGACTTGGGGAAGCCGTTGTAGTTGAGGGGGCTCGGATAGGAGTCTCGGGCGAGGGCTTCGGCGTGGGCGATGGCATCGAGCTCGTCGGTGGTGATCCCGGGGCGGACATGGGCCGCGGTGGCGGCCAGGACCTCGGCGGCGGCCTTGCCGGTGCGGCGCATCCGCTCGATCACGTCGGGGCTCTTCACCCGCGGCTCGGGCTGCCGCACCGACTTGCCCGACTCGGCATAGGGGGGCCGTTCGATGTGGTCAGGTACCGAGCGGGTGGGCGACAGGTTCCCCGGCCGGATCCGCAGGGAGGAGTCACCGTGGCACCGCTTGTACTTGGTGCCACTGCCACACCAACAAGGTTCGTTGGCGCGGGGCACACGGATCGGGGCTCGTACGTTCATGCTCCGATTGAACCAGGGAACCCGCCCAGTTGCACGAGGGGGCCAGCCACGTCCGGGGCCAAGCCCCGCCGATCGGACGCTAGCGTTCGTGCGATGTCCGACGACTTCGAAGCGCTGATCGTCGGGCCAGCGGTCCTGGCTGAGCCCACTGGTACGGGACCGCTCGACGGGCTCAACTTCGTGGTGAAAGACGTCATCGATATCGCCGGTTGTCGGACCGGGGCCGGCAATCCGGACATGTTGGCGGCCGCCTCTCCGGCTGCGGATCACGCCTGGGCGGTAGCCCGTCTGGTTGATGCCGGCGCCACCTGTATCGGCAAGGCCCACACGGTTGAGACGGCCTACGCCATGTCAGGCGTCAACGATCACTACGGCACACCGGTGAACCCCGCGGCGCCCGGGCGCGATCCGGGCGGCTCGTCGAGCGGTTCGGCCGTGGCGGTTGCCGCTGGCCTCAGCGACTTCGCCCTCGGGACCGACACCGCGGGCTCGGTACGGGTGCCCGCGTCCTACTGCGGGGTAGTCGGTTTCCGGCCCACCCACGGGCGGGTGCCGGTCGAAGGCGTGTTCCCCTTGGCCCCTCGCCTCGACACGGTGGGCTGGTTCACCCGCACCGGCGCCCTGGCGCTCTCGGTCGGTGAGGTGTTGCTCGCACCATCCCGATCGTCGAGTGCTCCCGGTCAGCCGGCGCGGTTGTTGGTCGCCACCGACCTGTTCGGCCAATGCGACCCCGGCCACCAGGCCGAGATCGCGGCCGCGGTGGACCGGATCGGGTCGATCGCGGGAGTGCCTGTCGAGCCGGTTCAGTTTTGGGGCGAAGGTGAGCGGGACCAGTGGCCCGAGGTGTTCCGCACCTTGCAGCGCTTCGACGCCTGGCGGACCCACCGCGGGTGGATCGAGCGTGAACGCCCGACCTTCGGCCCGAGCGTCGCGCCCCGCTGGGAAGAAGCCGCCCGGGTAACCGCCGCCGAGAACCAGGCCGCCGAGGAGCTGGCGGGAGCGCTTTCGGTTCGAGCGTGGGAGCTCCTCTCGGGTGCTTCGGTGCTGATCGTCCCTTCGGCTCCCGGCCCGGCCCCGATGCTGGCTACCGGTGAGGACGAGGCATCCAGGTCGGATGCATCGGCCACCCGTGCCCGGTTGATGACCATGTCGGTGCTCTCCCCGGTGCTGGGTGCGCCTGAGGTCTCGCTGCCTCTCGTGCGGTTCGGTGATCTGCCGGTGGGCATCGGCCTGATGGCGTCGCCTGGCTGCGACGAGATGCTCCTCAACTTGGCGGCCGCCCTGGTCTGAGGCGCGCTTCGTTCCCGGGTCAGGGGGAGGACAGAGGGCGCACGGCGGGGCCGGCGACGACGGTGCCGTCGGCGTCGAACCGCGACCCGTGCAGGGGGCAGTCCCAGGTGTGCTCGACATCGTTCCAGCGGCACACCCCGCCGAGGTGCGTGCACACGACTCGGACCTCGCGGCTCGACCCGCTGGTCTCACCCACATCGGCGGGCTCGTCGACCGAGGTGCCACCATCGGGATCACCGGCAGGGAACACGCCGCTGCGGAACCGCCGCCCCTTGCCGTGCGCGTCGGCGGGCACATCGGGGCGAATCCAGTCGGTGGCCAATCGCTGGGCCACCTCCAGGTTGAGTCGCGCCGTGGTTGGCCAGGCCGTCACCGCCACCCGGCGGGGGTCGAAGCTCGACCAGCCCGGCGGGGTGTCGCCGGCGAGTTCGGCGAGGATGTTGCGGGCAATCAGGCGGGCGGCCGCGGTGCCCATTGTCATACCCCACTTCTCGAATCCGGTCGCCGCCACGACCAGCGGGGTGAGCGGGGAGGTCGGGCCGACCCAGGGTAGGTGGTCGACCGGAGTGTGGTCGTGGGCGCTCCAGGCTTCGGCGATGTCGGTCACGGCGAAATGCTCATGGGCCCAGGTCTGGAGACGGGCGATGGCCACCGAGGGCATCGGTCCGCTGGCCACCTTTGATCCCTCACCGCCGACGAGGAGCACCTGGGATGTGCCTCCCGCTGCGTCGTGGCGGCGGGCGGTGCGCAGCGAGCGGGTGGGCGAATCGGCGCTGATGTACATGTGGGGAGGCAGGTCACCGTCGACGGCGACCGCCACCGTGTAGGACGCGGTCGGTTTGGCGCGGGCGAAGAACATGGCCCGGTCGGTGATCGGCATGAGGGTGGCGACGACCACATGCTCGGCGGTAACCGTTCCGTGGGTGGTGACCACCCGATGGGGCCCCCGCCCTTTGATGGCGGTGACCCGGCTCCACTCGTGGATAGCGGCGGTGGGGAGCCGGTCGACCTCGGCGGCGAGAGCCTCCAGATAGGCGACGGGCGAGAACTGGGCCTGGTCGTCGAGGAACACAGCAGCGGTGGTGGCGAAGGGCAGTCCGAGGTCGCCGGTGGTCCTCACGTCGAGTCCCGCGGCGCGCGCCGCTTCGGCCTCGTCGCGTACGGTTTGGGCCCCTTCGTCGGTGGTGGCGTAGGTGACCGAGGTGCGGCGCTCCCAGTCACACTCGATGGACAGGTCCCGCACCTGCTGGTCGATCCAGGCCAGGCTCTCGACTTGGGCCGTTGCGTAGTTCCTGGCCACCTCGACCCCGTGGATCCGTTGGATGTCGCTGTAGCGGGTGCCTTGCAAGGCGCTGACTTTGGCGGTGCTCCGGCCGGTGGTGCCGTCACCGATCCGGCGCGCCTCAAGGAGCACGACCGAACGGCCGGCCCGGGCCAGTTCAAGGGCGGCGGTGAGGCCCACGATCCCGGCGCCGACCACGACCACCTCGGCGTCGCGGTCACCGTGAAGCGGGGGATGCAGCGCTCGGCTGACTCGCCGCCAGATCGATCCGACCGGGTCGCGGTCCCGCCTCACTCCAGGGGCATCAGGTCCGTTGGGGTCGGCGCGGTCGTCCATACCCCGGCTCTACCCGTCAGCCGTCCCCGCTAACAGTCGACCGGCGCACGGGCGGGGACTGGCCCGGCTCGTAGTGGGAGGGGGGCACCCCGACATGCATCTCGAGCCGTCGGAGGCGTTCGAGTGTTTCTTGGGTCAGACCCCGCTGTTTGCCCAGGAGGTCGGCCAGGACCCCCACCGCCATCACCTGCACGGCCGCGATGGCGAAGATCGCGCCCAGGATGATCGACTGGATGCGCCCCGTTCCGTTACCCCGAACCCAGTCGGACAGGAACGGGAACCACGAGACCAACGCGGCGATGCCCAGCAGTGACGCCACGAAGGTGAAGGTTCGCAGCGGTGAGTAGAAGGTGGCCACTCGAAATATCCCGCCGATGCTGCGACGGATGTAGTCCCAGTTCGAACTGAACAGCCGTGAGGGACGGTCGACGGGGTTCTTGTCGACCGGCACGTGGGCGACGGTGACGGTGCTGGCACCCGCTTGGATGAGGGTTTCGAGGGTGTAGGTGAAGCGCCCGAGGACAACGACTCCGACCGCGGCGTCGCGGTTGTAGGCCCGGAACCCCGAGGTGGCATCGGGGATGGGGATGCCGGCCGCCTTCGCGACAACCGAGCTACCGAGGCTCTGCAGGCGACGCTTGGTCCAGGAGAAGTCGGCCACCGCCCCGACCCCGCGGTCGCCCACCACCAGGTCGGCCTCGCCCGCGAGGATGGGGGCGGTGAGGCGAGGGATGTCGGAGGGCGAGTACTGGCCGTCGGCGTCGGTGTTGACGATGACGTCGGCCCCCAACTTGAGTGCCGCGTCGATGCCCGCCTGGAAGGCGACGGCGAGTCCCTTGTGGGTGGGTAGCCGCACGATGTGGTCGACGCCGTGCGCCCGGGCCACGCCGACCGTGTCGTCGGTGGAGCCGTCGTCGACGATGAGCCACTCGACCGAATCGAACCCTGGAACAGCCCTCGGTAGGGCGGCCATGGTGGCCGGGAGTGCTTCGGCCTCGTTGAGGCAGGGGATCTGGATGATCAGCTTCACTGGCGGCTCACGCTAATGGCCCGGGCCTTGGGGTGGGTACGCTCCGGTTCGATGTCTCGTCGTCGCCCGCTGCGGTTCCGTATGCTCCCGCTGTTGATCCTGGTTGCTCCGGTGGTGGCCGCGTGCGGAGGGTCGGGCGACGACGACACACCCGACGCGGCGAGCTTCTGTCTGCTGGCGACGCTCAACGATCCGGTCGCGCAAGCGTCGGTGGGGGTGTTGCAGCGCCTCGACGAACTGGCGCCCGACGAAGTTGACGACTCGGTGGTGGTACTGCGGGAGGCTGCCGAGGAGATCGAACGTCACCCGCCCGGGTCGCCGGATCACATAGCCACCGAGTTCGAGGTGCGATTCGAGCCCGACCACATCGCGGCGCGCCGCCAGGTCGAGGCCTATGTGGCTGCCACCTGTGCCAAGCCTGATCCGGTGGAGACGGTCCAGCCGGAGACGACCGAACCGGAGACAACCGAACCGGAGATCACCGCCGAAACCAAGGCGACCACCGAAGCCGAGACCAGCGAAACCGAAACGACCAGCCCCGAGGAGGAACTCGATGGGACTCAGGATTGAGGTCGACTACGACCTTTGTGAGAGCAACGCCATCTGCATGGATGTGGCGCCCGCCTACTTCGAGGTGCGCGACGACGACTTTCTCTACGTGTTGCGCGAAGAGGTAGGCGACGGTGACCGCGACGAGGTTCAGCAGGCCGCTGACCGCTGCCCCAAGCAGGCCATCTCACTCGTCACTGAATAGCCCGGGCTACGGGTGTCAGCTGCAGCAGTAGGATCGGCCCCGATGAGCACACCCGAAACCACCGCCTTTCG
>CAZEFG010000187.1:0-5286 GCA_964511355.1 uncultured Iamiaceae bacterium | reverse complement strand
GCGGCCGGGTCGACCTCGACCAGGCCTTGACGTTGAGCCCAGGCGAAGTAACGCCGCAGGGAAGACGCCTTGCGGGCGATCGAGCGTCGGGCGAGGCCCTCGCCGGAGAGGTAGGCCAGGTAGCGACGCAACAGCGAACGGGTGGTTTGGCCGGGCTCGGTGACGCCAGCCGATACACACCAGGCGATGAACCCCTCGAGGTCGGAAACATAGGCCCGACGGGTGAGCGGGCTGACCCCGGTGAGGACATCTTCGAAAGCATCGAGTCGCCAGCCCACAGATCCACCGTATAGGCGCGTCGGGCCCGATGACGCCCCTAACTGCCCCGAGGACCTGCTGCGGATAGGTCATACGCGCTCCAACCAGGCGCCGGAGCGGACCACCAGACCGCGCTGTTCGAGGCCGACGACCACCAGCGCCAAGGTGGCCAGATCGACCCCGGTACGGGCCGCCAGGTCGTCGATTGAGGTGGGGATGGTGTCGACGTGGTCCAGCACGGCGGCGTGCACAGCGTCGAGCGAACCCGGGTCAGCGGGGCCTGGGGAGGGCAGGCTGCTCGCTCGGGCTATGGGAGTCGCGAACCCCAGCGCCGTGAGGACATCGGCGGCGTCTCGTGCGGGGTCGACGCCGTCGTGGATCAATGCGTTGGTGCCCTCGGCTGCGGGACTTCTCACTGAACCGGGTACGGCCATCACCAGGCGATCGCGACGGATGGCCTCGTCGACGGTGTGCATGGAGCCCCCCTTGGCGTGAGACTCGACTACGACAACCGCATCGGCCAGGGCGGCGATCATGCGATTGCGAGCCGGGAACCGCCACCGAAAGGAGCGACTCCCGAAAGGGACCTCGGACATGAGCAGTCCGCGCTCGGCGACCGCCTCCCATAGCGAGCGGTGCCGAAGCGGATACACCCGATCGAGCCCGGTACCCGCCACCCCGACTACCGACAGGGGTAGCGCAGACTTGAGCGCGCCTTCGTGAGCTGCCCCGTCGATCCCGAGAGCGAGTCCCGACACCACCTTGACCCCCGCTTCGGCCAGTTCGTGACCCATGTCGCGGGCACTCAACCGCCCACCTTGGGTGCAGCGGCGGGTACCGACGATGGCGACCCTGGGCCCCTCGAGAGCAGCCAATGAGCCTCGGATGAACAGGACCGACGGAGGATCGATGTCGGCGGCCAACACGGCGGGATAGCTCGTGCTGCCGAACAGGTGCACCGCCACCCCCGCGGCTCGGTGAACGGCGAGAAGGGCGTCGGGTTCGATGCGTCGGGCAGCGTCCATCCAGCCCTTGACCAGTTCGTTTGCCTTGGGTCCGAGGGTGCGCCGCACCGAGGGTTGATCGAAGAGGTCTGCTTCGGTCACCCGCCGCCACCCATCGTCGAAGCCGTAGGCCGCCTGGATGGCACGCAGGCGAGAAGGGCCCATGTCGGGCAGAGATGCCAGGGCGATCGCACTGGCGACGGTGTGGTCGGTCGGGGTGTGGTCGGTCGGGGTGTGAGCGACCGCGGCACCCGCCGGGCCGTCGAGTGGAGCGGTACCCGCCGCATGGTCCTTCATCAGATCACCACGCCAGCTTCAAACGGTGCCGGTACCGAGCGCAGGGCGAGGGCCAGCGCCACATCGGCTTCTGCGAGCGGTCCGTCGCGTCCATCGCGGTCGGCCAGGGTGAGGGCCAGCCTTCGGATCCGGTCGAGGCCTCGACCTGTGAGCTGGCCTGCCCGCAGGCTCGCTTCGAGCAGTGACGAAGCTTCCGGCGACAGAGGAGCGAGTTCGTCGAGCAACTGAGAGGGGATCTCAGCGTTGCAACGAACGCCGCGTAGCCGGGCCCGGTCACGGACCTCGGCCACTCGAGCCCGGACCACCGCCGTCGACTCGCCTTCCCGGCCGCCGATTATGTCGTCGACATTTGGCGGGGCCACGTCGAGTCGCAGGTCGAATCGGTCGAGGATGGGCCCCGAGACCCGTCGGTGGTACCGAGCTCGGGCGGCGTCAGAGCAGGTGCAAACCCCTGGGGCCGACCCACGGCCGCAGGGGCAGGGGTTCATGGCCGCCACCAGCAGTAGTCGCGCCGGAAAGGTCACGGTCCCGGCGGCACGACTGACCCGGATGACACCCTCTTCCAACGGTTGGCGTAGCGAGTCAATGACCGCGGCCTGGAACTCACCCAACTCGTCGAGGAACAAGACCCCGTGATGGGACATCGAAAGTTCTCCCGGCCGCATGGCCGCCGAACCCCCGCCGGTGAGGCTGACCGTCGAGGCCCCGTGGTGCGGCGCCCGAAACGGCGGCCGGCGCACCAGGCCCGAGCGCAGTGGGAGGCCCGCCGCCGAGTGGACCATCGTCGCCTCCAACGCCTGAGTGGAATCGAGATCGGGCAGCAGACCCGGGAGCCGTTTGGCCAGCATGGTCTTGCCAGCGCCGGGCGGCCCGACCATCAGCATGTGATGCCCGCCCGCGGCGGCGACCTCCAATGCCAGTCTGGCCATCGGCTGGCCGCGGACATCGGCCAGGTCAGGTTCGAAGGGATCGGGTTCGATGGTTGGAGGCGGGGGTGTGGAGGGCCAGCAACCCTCGCCGTTGATGGCGTCGACCAGCGACCTCAGGTCGGTAGCGGGCCTGGTTTCCACCTGGGTCACCAGTGCTGCCTCGGCCACCGACCTCGCCGCGACCACCACGGTGTCGGCCTGGACCGCGTGGACGAGCGGAACGGTGCCCGAGACCGCCCTGATGGAGCCGTCGAGACCCAATTCACCCACGAAGCCCATTCCGTCGACCTGGAACGGCTTGAGGTGACCTACCGCCACCAACAACGCCATGGCGATGGCTAGGTCGAGCTGGGAACCCGCCTTGCGGACACCCGAGGGAGCCAAGTTGACCGTTACCCGTTTGAGCGGCCATGGCAGCTCGCTGGACAACAACGCAGCACGGACTCGGTCGCGCGCTTCGCGGCACGACGCGTCGGGCAGACCGACGATGGTGAAGGTGGGGATGCCGTTCGAGACGTGAACCTCGACTGACACGGGTCGGCCCTGGACTCCGAGGAGCGTGGCCGATGGGACGGTGGAGATCACCGGGCCCTCCTGACGTGTGGAACTGCCGGGAGGGGGAAGTGCAGGCCACCCTAATGCAAGGGTGAGACACTGCGAAAGGCTATGAAACTATTTGTTCTGGCTGCCCACAATTTTGTCGGCTCTGGCTGCCCTTGGGGCTTAAAGGACTTCTCGCACGTAACGGACGACCGATTCAATCTCGTCCTCGCTCAACGATCTCCCGAACCTGGGCATGGCGCCACGCCCCTCGGTCACCGTTGCCACCATGGCGTCGTGGTCGGGTCGGCGATCGGGCGCCCACGGACCCTTGAGCGACGGCCCGGCTCCTCCCCCGCCCGCTCCGCCGTGGCACCGCGAACAGTTGGCGCGCCACAGCTCTCGGCCTTCGACCAGGGCGGCGTCGGCTCCCTCCGGCACTGCCGGGGCTTCCTCCCCCGCGCAGCCGACCAGCAACGACGCCATCAGCACCATGAAGATGGCGACCAACGTCGTGGGCTTGTCGATCTGCAACCACCGCATCGCAGGCACGATACTGGGAGCATGGGAATGAACCCATTCCGCCCCCGCCGAGGTTCCCGCGCCGCTGACATCGCCTTCGTGGTGGCTGGCCTGGCGGTCTGTGCGCTGTTGTTGGCCTGGGCCGCGTTCGGGTGAAGAGAGTCCCAGCGATGTCGAAGCTGGCCCACCGGTGAGCGTCGATCCCACCGCGGGCATGGACGACGACGAGATCGAGCTGCGATTCGTCCAGCCCAACTCGTTCACCAAGACCTACCTCTGTCCCGGATGCAACCAGGACATCCCCGCCGGTACCGGCCACATGGTCGCGGTGCCCATAGACGCTCCTGATCTGAGACGGCACTGGCATCGGGGTTGTTGGAACAATCGCCGCCGTCGCCGGCCCGGCCGAGCCTGAGGAACCGAGCCCCGCCTCTAGACTTGCCGCGATGGAACTCGTCCTGGTCCGTCATGCTCAGCCCGAATGGGCCCTCAACGGACTGGCGGTGAGCAACCCGCCGCTCACCGAGCACGGACACGATCAGGCCGCCCGCCTGGCCAAGCGGCTGGCTCACGAGAGCTTCGACACGGTGCTGGTGTCGCCCCTGGTGCGGGCCCAACAGACCGCAGCGCCGATCCTCGAGGTCCTTGGCCTGGAGGCCAGCGTCGAACCATGGCTGGAGGAGATAAAGGTTCCGGACTGGACCGGCACTCCGTCGGCCGAGGTCGACGAACGCTTCAAGCGCTCGCTGGGCCGGCCGATCGAGGAGCACTGGGACGGCATCGTCGACGATGGCGAATCGTTCCGCGACTTCCATCGCCGTGTCACCAGCGGCGTCGAAGGCGCGCTGGCGCCCCTCGGAGTTCTTCCCGCCGAGGACAATCACCCGCTGTGGGACATCGCCGACACGTCGACCCGGGCCCTCATCGTGGCCCACGCCGGAACCAACGCCACCGTCATGGGTCACATGCTCGGTATCCAGCCGCTGCCCTGGGAGTGGGAGCGGTTCGTGATGTTCCACGCCTCTTTCTCGGTGCTGCGCCCCATCCGGATCGGCAACGCGTGGTCATTCAGCCTGTTCCGGTTGGGCGACGCCGAACACATTCCCGACCAAGACCGAACCCGCTGAGGACGCTCAGAACGCCCCTTCGATCACCTCGATCTGGTCGCCGATCACCCCGGCCACATCGAAACGGATCTGCCGAGGGCGGCGGGGCGCCTGGTCGATCCACTCCGCGGCCAGCTGTCGGAGGCGGCGCTGCTTGGCCCAGGTGACCGCTTCGGCCGGAGTGCCAAACGCCGTGGACGAGCGGGTCTTGACCTCGCAGAAGACCACCTCGATGCGGTTGGTGGCGATGAGGTCAAGCTCGCCATTGCGGCATCGCCAATTGCGAGCGACGATCTCGTAACCGTGCTCGCGGTACCAGTCCGCGACCAGTGCCTCGCCGCGGGCACCCAGTGTCTGTCTGTGCTTGGTCATGAAGCCCTCCAGTGCTCATTCGCACCGTAACGAGGGCCTGTGACAGCGAACTGGAGTCAGCGAGGAGCAGACCTCGCCGGCGCGATCAGTTCTCGCGCTTCTCGCGGATCTTGGCGGCCTTACCCACGCGATCGCGCAGGTAGTAGAGCTTGGCGCGGCGAACATCACCCCGGCTGACCACTTCGATCTGGGCGATGATCGGGGAGTGGACCGGGAAGGTGCGCTCGACACCGACGCCGAAGCTCACCTTGCGCACGG
>CAZEFG010000186.1:0-5294 GCA_964511355.1 uncultured Iamiaceae bacterium | reverse complement strand
CAGACTGAGCAGGAGCTTGAGGCTCCTCGATTGTGTGCGCATGCATCCTCCATGTGGATGGGGTTACCCAGGGTGGGATCCCAGTCGGTGGCGCCACGGGACCTCCCCCGCATGCCATCGGCTGTACACCGTACTGCCCCTCACCGACAGTGGTAATCGCGCCGGGTGTCAGCGTGGCTGGTTGATGCGGCAGGCGGGCGTTCCGCCCGGCATGCGGTGGCGGTACCGGGCGATGACCCGGTAGACCACGGCCCCGACCCAACTCACCGGCGGCACGATGCTGATGTGTCCCAGGACCCGCCAGAAGCCGCCCGTGGCGATCAAGGCCCGGCCGATGGCCCGGTGCCCGCCATGAAGACGCCCCTCGGGGTCGATCCACCAGGCCTGGGCGTTGGCCTTTTCGGGGCTCAGCCCGTGCGCGCCCAAGTCATCGACGAACTGCCAAGGAACAACCTCGGTGCCCGCCGGTAGCCGCCGTTCGATCCAGTTGGCCGTGGTGGTGCAAAACCCGCAGTCGCCGTCAAAGATCAACACAAGATCAAACGACGGCGATCATGCGCTTTCGGCAGGGACCGGCCATCGTCGCCGAAGGCGACCAATGACAATAACGCTGGTCGGGTCGTCGCCGAAGGCGACCAAAGGTAATAACGCTGGTCGGTAAGAGCAGGCAATGCTCTTCCCAGCCTGCTCTTACCGACCGGCGTTGGGCTTGCGGCCCTTGTTGGCCTTGTTGCGACGGGCCTTGGCGCGCTTCTTGCTGGTTCGCTTCGACATAGGAGCGAGATCCTAACGGCCGACGGACCGGTCCGGCGAGTCGCGGCGTCGCCGGTACGCTCTGGCCAATGGAACGATTTGGGTTTGTCGGACTCCCCAACGCAGGGAAGTCCTCGCTGTACAACGCGCTGTCCGGCGGCGGTGCGCTCGCTGCCCCCTACGCATTCGCCACCACCGACCCCAACGTCGGGGTGGCGAAGGTCTTCGACGAGCGTCTCGACGCCTTGGCGGTGATGAGCAACACCAAGACCGTGGTGCCGGCAAGCGTGCAGTTCACCGACATCGGCGGGTTGGTCGAGGGAGCGAGCAAGGGCGAGGGCCTCGGCAACCGCTTCTTGGCCGGGATCCGCGAGGCCGACGCCATCGTCTATGTGCTGCGGGCCTTCGAGGACGACGACGTCCCCGGTCCATCCGATCCGTTGGAGCACCTGCGGGTGGTCGAGATCGAGCTGACCCTGGCCGACCTCGACACGGTCGAGAACCAGGTCGAAAAACGGCGCAAGGCGGCAAGGGCCGACAAGACGCTGGCCGACGAAGTGGCCGCCCTCGACGCGGCCCTCGCGATCCTGGCCGAGGGCACCCCGATCTACCGCAGCGAGTTGCCCGCCACCGACCGGGCGTTGCTGCGCCACTACTTCCTGCTCACCAACAAGCCGGTGTTGGCGGTCGTCAACATCAGCGAGGACGACATCGAGCGGGTCGACGAGGTCATCGCCCCGGTCGTGGCCGAGCTGGGCGAGCGCGCCGATGTCATCGGCGCGTGTGTCCAGCTCGAAGCCGAGGCCGCCATGCTCGACCCCGGCGAGCGGCGCGAGATGCTCGACGGTCTGGGCCTGGGCGAAGGGGCGCTACCCCGCTTCGTCCGGGCGGCCTACCACGCCCTCGGTCTACGCACCTTCTTCACCACCGGCGAAAAGGAAACCCGGGCCTGGACCTTCCGGGCGGGATCCAAAGCGCCGCAGGCCGCCGGTGTCATCCACACCGACTTCGAGCGGGGTTTCATCAAGGCCGAGGTCATCCACTGGGATGAACTGCTCGAGCTTGGGTCGTGGGCGAAGGCGCGCGAGGTCGGCAAGCTGCGGATCGAAGGCAAGGAGTACGAAGTGCAAGACGGCGACGTGCTCGAGTTCCGCTTCAACGTTTGACGGTACGAACCGGGCGAGGCGGCAACGGCAACCAGCGACAACAAGGAGACCCGATGGCGTGGTTGGTGCGCGACGGAGAGGTGCTCGCTTCACTTGAGATCGCCGATTCGGCTCGCGCCCGCGCCCGCGGCCTTCTTGGACGGGACGGGATCGACGGGGCCATCTATCTGGTGCCCTGCCGGTCGGTGCACACCTTGGGCATGCGTTTCGCGATCGATGTCGCCTTTGTCGACTCCGATCTGAAGGTCATCCGGGTGGCGCACCTGCGCCCGTGGCGGCTGGCTCGACCCTCGTGGCGAGCCAAGGGCGTCGTCGAAGCCGAGGCCGGGTCCTTCGCCTCGTGGGAGCTGCACGTGGGCGACAGTCTTGAGGTCAAACCGTGAGCGCCGGGCGGTTGGTGCTGGTCGGCACGCCGATCGGCAACCTGGGCGATCTCTCTCCCCGAGCCGTTGACACCTTGGCGGATGCGGCCGCCGTGGCCTGCGAGGACACCCGGCGAACCGGTCGACTGCTCCAGCACGCGGGGGTGAGGGCCCGCCAACTCATCGCCGTCAACGACCACACCGAGGCGGCCCGGGTTCGCGACGTGCTCGCGCTCCTCGACGCGGGGGAGATCGTTGCGGTCGTGACCGACGCAGGCATGCCGGGAATCTCCGATCCCGGTGAGCGGCTGGTGCGCGCCGCCGCCTCGGCCGGCCACATCGTCGAGGTGGTGCCCGGCCCGTCGGCGGCGATCGCCGGCCTGGTGTCGAGTGGCCTTCCCACGGGTCGGTTCTGCTTCGAGGGGTTTCTGCCCCGCAAGGGGTCGGGCCGCACCGAGCGGCTGGCCGCGTTGGCCAACGAGCGACGCACCATCGTCTTGTACGAGGCGCCACACCGGTTGGCTCGTACCGTGGCCGACCTGGCCCAGACGATGGGCGGCGACCGGCGTTGTGCTCTGGCGAGGGAGATCACCAAGCTCCACGAGGAGGTCTGGCGGGGGACTCTGGGTGAGGGGGTCGCCTACACCGAACAGGTCGCGCCCAGGGGCGAGTACGTGGTGGTGGTCGACGGAGCGCCTGAGCCGGCCCCGGCCACCGACGACGACCTGGTGGCGGCGCTGACTGAGATGCGAGAGGCCGGCCTGTCCACCCGCGACGCCGCATCGGAGGTGGCCGAACGCTTCGGAGTTTCCCGTCGGCGGGTCTATGCCCTGGCCACCGCCGGGTGACGGGGCTGGTTGACTCATGGCGATGACCGATGCCCAACCTGACCCCGACGGGGTGACCCCGCTCACCGCTCCCGCGGTCGACGCCGGCCCGACCCGAGGCGCGCTGGTGCGGTCGAGTGCGCTGGTGGCGGTGGGAACCGGGCTGTCGCGGGTCACGGGCCTGTTGCGCACGTTCGCGTTCATGTACGCCTTGGGGCAGGTGTACCTGGCCGACACCTACACCGTCGCCAACAACATGCCCAACATCATCTACGAGCTTCTGCTCGGGGGTGTCCTGTCGGCCACGTTGGTCCCGATCTTCACCGAGAGGGTGAAAGAGGACGACGGGGGAACCTCGGCGGTGGTCACGGTGGCCACCCTCGTGCTGGTGGTGGTCACCGTGGTCGGCTTTGTCGCCGCGCCGTTGATCTTCGCTCTCTACGGCACCGCCCTCACCGGGGCCAGCGTCGCCGAGGTAGAGGCCTATCGCAGCGTCGGCACGTTGCTGTTGCGGTTCCTCATGCCCCAGGTGCTCTTCTACGGGCTCATCACCGTGGTCACCGCTCTGCTGCACGCCCGCCGACGGTTCCTCGCTCCGGCTTATGCCCCGGTGCTCAACAACCTGGTGGTCTCCACCATGTTGTTCGCGCTGCCCACCATCGCCGGTCGGAGCCTCAAGGAAGAGGGCTCGCTGGTGGCAGTGGCGGGCGACACCCGGCTGCTGGCCATCCTCGGTATCGGCACCACCATCGGGGTGATGGCCATGGCCTTCACCATGGTCCCTTCGGTGATTCGGGAACGCCCCCCGATCCGTTTCAACCCCGACTGGCGCCACCCTGCGGTGCGTACCTTGGTGTCGCTGTCGGGCTGGACGGTCGGCTATGTGGTGGCCAACCAGATCACCGTGGCGATCATCTACTGGCTGGCCCAGAGCCAGGACGAAGGCAACGTCACCGCCTACATGGTGGCCTTCGTGTTCTTCCAGCTTCCCCACGGCCTGTTCTCGGTGTCGGTGATGACCACCTTCATGCCCGAGCTGACGGTGGCTGCTCACGCGGGCGACGATGCTGCCTTCCGTGAACGCTTCGCGCTCGGGCTGAGGTTGATGGCGCTGGTGGTCCTGCCGGCGTCGTTGGGGTACATGGCGCTGGCCCGGCCGGTGGTCGACCTGTTGCCCATCGGGTCAGCAGCCGCCACCGAGTCGACCGCGGGGGTGCTGGTGGCTCTGTCGCTCGGACTGTTCGGCTTCTCGGTTTACCTGTTCGCTCTGCGAGCCTTCTACGCCCGCAAGAACACCAAGACCCCGTTCTTGTTGAACCTGGGCGAGAACATCCTCAATGTGGGCTTGGCGGTTCCGTTGGTGGCGTGGCTCGGTGTGCAGGGGCTGGGCTGGGCGTACTCGATCGCCCACCTCGTGGGGGCGGCAGTTGCGTTGTGGGCGTTGTCGAGAGCCACCGGAGGGATGGGCATGCGCCAGGTCGGAGGGCCGATCGCGCGTATGGCCATCCCCGCCGCGGCCTGTGCCGGAGCAGCCTGGTTGGCCTCGCAGGCGGTCGCGGGATGGGGCTCGATCGTGCAGGTCGCGGTGGGCGTGCCTGTTGGGGGAGTCGTCTATCTGGTGGGTCTGCTCGTGTTCCAGGTCGAAGAGGTGGCCACCGCGCAGCGACTCATCCAGGCCCGCCTCCGTTCGCGGGGGCGGTGACCGGTCGGCGTCAGACCGGGCGGATGCCTGGGCCACCAATGGACGCGCGCGGCTTGGTCAAGTCGACGTGCACGGTGCGGCTGTGCGCTATTGTCCGCCCCACGCGGTGAGAGTGAGGCGGGACATGGGCGACATGGTCGAGATCGGCGGCGGCGAGACGATCCACCGGATCTATGGATTGCGGGCCCGGGGGGAAGAGCTGTCGGCCTTGGGTCGTTTTCTCATCGCCGAGCTGGCCGATCGGGGCCATGCAGCCCAAGCCGCGCTTAACGGGTTCGAAGGCCGGTGGCGGAGACCTTCATCGGCCAGGTCCGGCAGTTGCATGGGGCGTTGGCGGTGCTGTGCCATGTGGTGGTGGAGGCCGGTTCGATCTGCCTGAATTTTCCCGGCCCGGGCTATGGGCCGTATCCGGATGTCCCGAGTTTGGTCGATCCGCTCCGTAGCGGTGCCTTCTCGGGCGTTCCACCTGAGCTGCGGATATTCG
>CAZEFG010000185.1:0-5295 GCA_964511355.1 uncultured Iamiaceae bacterium | reverse complement strand
GGAGAGGTGGGCAAGGGAGACGATGGCGCAGCCGGTGCGGCCATCAGGGCGCAGCATGGCCTCGATGTCGAGCGGGTCGCCTTGGCCCCACGCAGCAAAGGCGGGCGAGGCGAGCAGCGTGTTGAGCCGCATGGCGAGCGCGTTGCGTTCGGTGGGGGGATAGAACTCGTCGAGCGGGAACACGCCGAGTTTGCGGATCGGCGGGTTCATCACCCGGGCCACGAGAGCGGCCAGATCGAGGTCCTCGCCCGACTCCCACGCGTGGTGGACCAGGTTGGAGAGAAGGATGTGTTCCTTGCCGGCGAGTGGGTCGACCTTGATCCCCACCAGGCCGAGCACGCCCGACACGAAGTTCTGCACCTCGTCGAGGATCGTTTCGGGATCGGTGCCTTCCGGAGGCCGACGCAGGCTGCCGACCACGTCGAGAGGAATGCCGCTGGTCGAGCCTGGCGTGTAGATCGTCATGTCGGCGGCGTCCCGCAGGGCCTGGAGACGGGCGCCGTCGATCCCCCAACCAGCCAGTCCGTCTCGCCATTGGCCGGCCACCGTGGCGGGGTCGGCGCCTTCGACCCACCCGGCGAATGACTCCGCGGAGAGGTCGGGGAAGGTCAACAACAGGTTGCCCAGATCGCCCTTGGGGTCAAGGATCAACGTGGGGATTCCCTGCAGTAGCGCTTCCTCGATGAGGCCGACGCCGAGGCCGGTCTTGCCCGAGCCGGTCATGCCGGTGATCACCGCGTGAGTGGTGAGATCGTCAGCCTTGAGAAGCAGAGGCTCACCGTTGCGTTGGTGATCGTCGTCGGTGCCTTCGCCCAGGAACAGTCGGCCTGCAGGTATGTCGGTCACGGGTCCGGATGGTAACGGTCGGGACCGGTACCCTCGGGCCTGGGTACCAACGATCCGAGGGAGACATCGATGTCCACCACGTTCCTCCTGCCTGCCGAGCCGATCACGTCACTCGACGCCTACCTGGCCACCGATATCGGCGGGTTGGGGATCGACGCGGCGCAGCGGATGGGTCCCGAGGCCACCATCGCGGTGATCGCCGAGTCAGGTCTGCGGGGGCGTGGTGGAGGCGGGTTCCCCACCGGACGCAAGTGGGCAGGAATCGCCGCCCAGGCCGACGAGCGCCGGTTCGTGGTGTGCAACGCAGCCGAGGGTGAGCCCGGAACCTTCAAGGATCGCGCTCTGATGAGGGCCAACCCCTACCAACTCGTCGAGGGGGTGATCATCGCCGCCTTCGCCGTAGGGGCCGAGGCCGCGTACATCGCTCTCAAGGCCAGCTTCGAGCGCGAAGTCGAGGCGGTCACGCGAGCGGTGCAGGAGTTCCAGGAGGCGGGCATCTGCCGCGACTGCAAGGTCACGATCGTGGCCGGGCCCGACGAGTACCTCTTCGGCGAAGAGAAGGCGATGCTCGAGGTCATCGAGGGCAAGCCGCCGCTACCCCGCTGGTTCCCGCCGTACGAGCACGGGCTGTTCGCCACCGGCCCCCAGAGTGGCTGGCAGGCGTCGTTGTCCTCATCGCCGGTGGGGATGGACCCCGCCGCCAACCCCACGCTCGTCAACAACGTCGAGACGTTGTCCAACGTGGCCCACATCCTGGTGAAGGGAGCCGATTGGTTCCGCTCGATGGGTACGGCCGAGTCGCCCGGGACCATCGTGGCCACGGTGGTCGGCGACGTGGTGGCACCCGACGTCGGCGAGGTGCAGATGGGGACCTCGTTGCGCGATGTCATCGACGCCGTGGGCAGCGGACTGCCCGACGGGCGCCAGGTCAAGGCAGTGTTCTCCGGCGTCGCCAACACCGTCATCACCGCGGACCAACTCGACGTTCCCCTCACCTACGAGGGGTTCCAGGCCATCGGCAGCGGGATGGGCTCGGCCGGTTTCATCGTCTACGACGACACCGCCTGCATGGTCGACGCCGCTTACCGGTTCTCGCGGTTCCTGGCGGTGGAGTCATGCGGTCAGTGCCCGCCTTGCAAGCTCGGCGGAGGCGAGATAGCGGTGCACCTCGAGAACATCGAGCGTGGCATCGGAACCGAAGCCGACCTCCAGGGGATCATCGGCTGGCTGCCACGGGTCACCGACGGGGCTCGCTGCTACCTGGCGACTGAACAAAAGCTGGTGGTGGCCAGCGTGCTCGATGCCTTCACCGACGAGTTCGTGGCTCACATCGAGAACCAGGGCTGTCCCAACCCCCGCCAGGTGCCGATGCCGAAGATCGTCGACCTGGCCGACGGCGAGGTCGTCTACGACGAGACCTTCTGGCGCAAGCGGGCCGACTGGACCTACGACCCCGAATAACCCCCGCAGTTGGAGGGTGGGCTAGCTCCGCAGGACGGTCACCACGGCCTCATGGTGTTTGGCCTTGATGCGGCCGATGGTGTTGCCGTCCTTGTCGATCCACTTACGGGCCTGGCTCAACGCGGCGGTGTGGAGTTCAGCCTCGGGAACGGCGGCGTGGACCAAGCCGGCGTCCAGGGCTTCCTGGCCGCCGTAGCGGTGGCCCGTGATGAGGGCGTGGAACATGGTTTGGGCGGGGAGGGTTGCCTTGATGATGGCGTCGAACTCGTCCGACATCGCCATGCCCAGGTCGACCTCGGGGAAGCAGAAGTAGCCCCGGTCCGAGCGCATCACCCGGTAGTCGGCACAGGCCGAAAGGATGAGGCCCGCTCCGAATGCGTGGCCGTTGATGGCGGCCACGGTCACCCCGGGAAAGGTCAGCAAGGAGGCCATCAGGTCGTACAGGGCCTTGAACATCTCAGCGGAGGAGTCACGCCCGTCGCCTCGCAGCCAGTCGAGGTCGAGTCCGTTGGAGAAGAACTTTCCCTCCCCCGTGAGTACGAGAGGCCGCTCCCGCCCGGCCGCCTCGGCCACGGCGGCGGTGAGGCCAGCGACCGACTCGGCGTTGAAGCGGTTCTCACCGTTGCGCATCGTTATCACGGTCACATCGTCGACGACTTCGAGTTCGATCATGCGGGTCATCGTTGTAGGCGGGGGCGGCACTCGCAATCTGTTCATCCCAGCACGCGTCTCCAACTCGCCGTAGCGTTGAGGGATGGGCGACACGATCGGGCCGGACGTCTCCGGCGTACGGGACCAGAAGCGGGGCGACCGCGCCATCGCCAGGTCGGCCGAGGGGGCGACGCTAACCGCATTGGTGGCCATCGTGGCCACATTGGGCGCGGCGTGGGGCATCAGTTATCTGTCCGGTGGTTCCAAGACGGTGGGGCCGCAGCTCTTCTATGCCCCCGTGTTGATCGCCGCCACCCGCTTCGGCCACATCGGAGCGCTGTGGGTCGGCGTCCTGGCGGGGGTCTTGTGTGGACCCTTTCTGCCCTTCGATGTGGATGCGGGGCTCGAGCAGAGTCTTGAGAACTGGACCGTCAGGCTGGTGTTCTTCGTGGTGATCGGCCAGGTGATCGCGGCATTGCACGAGCGGTCCCTACCGGTGGTGCAGGAGCGGATCAGCCATCGGTTGTTCCGTCAGCGTCTGGCGTCAGCTCTCGACGCCGGTGAGATCCAGGCGGTCTTTCAGCCCATCGTCGATCTTGGCAGTGGCCAGATCGTCGGGGTGGAGGCGCTGGCCCGCTGGTATCCGTCCGAACGCGAGGTGGTGATGCCGTTGGAATTCATTCCCCAGGCCGAGGCGGCCGGGGTCATCACCTCGATCGATCTTGCCATCCTGGAGAATGCGACCACCGAGGCCGTGCGGTGGTCCGAGGCGGGCCTCATCGACCTCGATCACTTCTTCGTGACGGTCAACTTCTCCGGTGGCGGGTTCGACGACGACGGGCTAGCTCGCCAGGTCGGGGAGATCGTTGGTCGGTGTGGTCTCAAGCCCTCCGCGGTGCTGATCGAGGTAACCGAATCCGCGCTGGTCAACGATCTGCAGCGGGCCGCCTCGCGCATGGTCGAGCTGAAGGCGGTGGGGGTGGGCCTCGCCCTCGACGACTTCGGTGTTGGGCAGTCCTCGCTCGCGGCGCTGCATCGCTATCCGGTCGACGTGGTCAAGCTCGACCGGACCTTTCTCGATCTCGATACCTATGAGCGGCCCGAGGTGCTCGAAGGCATCGTGCACCTCGCCAACGGGTTCAGCGAGCACCTGGTGATCGCCGAGGGCATCGAATCGGTGAACCACCTCCAGCAGGTGCGGGCCGCCGGGGGCTGCTTCGGTCAGGGTTACCTGTTCGACCGTCCCCTCGACCGGCGTGAGATCGTACGCGCCCTCGACGCCGGGGCCTACCACCTGCCGGTCACGAGCGTGGGGCCGCTCCATGCCGACGAATGTTCGGACGCCATCGAACAGGTGGTTCAGATGGGCGACGATTGACGTGCGGCGTTCGATCGACGACCAGCCGTTCGGGCCCGACGATCTACCGCCTGGTGACGAAGACGCCATGCCGGTGTCGTGGGCTGTGGCCATCAGTGACGATTACGACGATGCCGAACCTCGGGTGGTGCTCACCACCGAAGAGATCGGCCGTCCTGGAACCGGACTGATCTTTCATCTGTTGCCCCATCAGGCGAGGCGGCTCCGTGTGGCGCTGCGCGATGCCCTGGGAGAATTGGGCGAGCACGCCGGAGACTGACTCCGTTGGCGGATGGGTCTCCTCCCGAAACCCCAATTCCCGATAAATCAGATCGGGATTTGGTTGTTTCGATTCCGCGGGTGTGCTTAAAGTAGACCGCTCAGGTCGGATTTACAGCAGGGAGTGCACCATCGTGCCGATCACACCAATCGTTCCGGCACCGCGGGACCTCGACGCCGAGCAGGCCCGCGATGTCGAACGGTTCGAAGCGGCCGTGGCCCAGTACTTGGCGGGCGATCTCGACGAAGACGTGTTCCGGGTGATGCGCCTGAACAACGGCATCTACGGCCAGCGTCAGGGCGGCACCAACCAGATGGTGCGGGTGAAGTTCCCCGGTGGTGGCGCCACGCCCGAGCAACTCGAGATGATCGCTCACGTCGTCGAGACCTTCTCGCGAGGCTGGGGTCACATCACCACCCGCCACAACATTCAGATGCACTTCGTCGACCTGGCCAAGGTGCCCGAGGTGATGCGCCTCATCGGGTCGGTCGGCCTCACCACTCGCGAGGCCTGCGGCGACACCGTCCGCAACGTGATGGCCTGCCATCTCGCTGGCGCCTGCCCCTACGAGAAGCTCGACGTCACCCCCTGGGCCGAGGCTGCGTTCGAGCACTTCGTGCGTAACCCCATTGGCCAGCGCCTGCCTCGCAAGTTCAAGATCAACTTCTCGGGCTGTGAGACCGACTGCGGCCAGGCCATG
>CAZEFG010000184.1:0-5350 GCA_964511355.1 uncultured Iamiaceae bacterium | reverse complement strand
CCCCCGCCACACGCGCCAGACCGTACTCGACCTGGCACTCTGTCAACAAGCCGGGGGACAGGAGTTGCGGATCCCGGCCGCCTGGCTGGGGCCTGGTTGCCCGGTCATGGGTCCCATACCATCCCCTGGTGACTCCAGACCAGGTTGTGCCCAGCTATCACATGACTCCCGCCGAGTTCCGTCGCCATGGCCGGGCGGCCGTCGACTGGGTGGCGGACTATCTCGAGCGGGTGGAAACCCTGCCGGTGCAGTCGAAGGTGGCGCCGGGCGACATCCGGGCATCCCTGCCCTCCTCGCCGCCTACCAAGCCCGAGCCATTCGACCAGGTCATGGCCGACGTCGAGGCGCTGATCATGCCGGGCATCACCCATTGGCAATCTCCCAACTTCTTCGGCTATTTCCCGGCCAACTCGTCGGGTCCTTCGGTGCTCGGTGAACTGTTGTCGGCGGGGCTCGGGGTGCAGGGCATGTTGTGGTCGACGAGCCCCGCCTGCACCGAGCTCGAGACCCACGTCCTCGACTGGATGGTCGAGATACTCGGGCTTCCTGACCGCTTCCGTTCCGACGGCCCCGGTGGCGGGGTCATCGCCGACAGCGCGTCGAGCGCCACCTTGTGTGCCTTGCTGGCAGCCCGGCAGCGTGCGGGCGGGGCCGAGGCCATGCCCGACCTGGTGGGGTACACGTCGGTCGACGCTCACTCCTCGGTGCAGAAGGCCTTCATGATCGCCGGGTTCACCCCCGAGCAGCTGCGTCTGGTCGACACCGACTCCGAACGTGCCCTGAGGGTCGACCAACTGGCCCAGATGATGGCCGAGGACGCCGCCGCCGGACGGGTCCCGTTCTTTGTGTGCGCCACCGTGGGCACCACCTCGACCATGGCGTTCGACCCCGTGGCCGAGGTGGTCGTCACGGCCGCCGCCCATCGGGCGTGGGTGCACATCGACGCGGCGATGGCGGGTGCGGCGGGAGTGGTCCCCGAGCTGCGGTGGATACACGACGGGGTCGAGTCCGTCGACTCCTGGTGCTTCGACCCCCACAAATGGTTGTTCACCAACTTCGACTGCGACTGCCTCTACGTGGCTGATCGCACGCCGCTGATCGAGGCATTGAGCATCGTGCCCGAGTACCTGCGCAACGCCGCCTCGGAATCCGGCGAGGTGATCGACTACCGCGACTGGCAGGTCCCTCTGGGGCGCCGCTTCCGGGCCCTCAAGCTGTGGTTCGTCATCCGTCACTACGGCACCGAGGGGCTGGCTCACCACGTCGGCCGCCACGTCGAGCTGGCCAAGGAGATCGAAGCTCGCATCGCTGCCGACGAACGGTTCGTCATCTCCGCCCCCCGCCGTCTCAACCTGGTGTGTTTCCGGGCCACGGCTGGCGACGAAGCCACCCAGCGCGTGCTCGATCAGGTGAACTCGTCAGGGCAGGCACTGCTCACCCATACCCGGATCGACGATCGTCTGGTCATCCGGATGTCGATCGGCCAGACCACCACCGAAGCGGTCCACGTCGACGCCGCATGGGATCTCATCACCGCCGCCGTCGAAGGCTGATTCAGCGCTGCGCCCCCGGGTCCCAAGGAGGCCGATCTCCCGGGTCGGGCGGAGGGGCAGGCGGCGGTGGTGGTGGTGGTGGCGGCGGTGGCGGCAGGTCTTCGAGGCGTAGGCCCGGTGCGGTGAGGCAATCGGGTCCGGGTTTGTTAACCGGGCCGCTGAGCAGGCGGATGAAGCCGAGCGGCAGGATCAAGACCATCAGCGACAAGACGACGAGGAGGATTCCGTGGCCGACGGGGTCGTCTCGGTTCCAGTCACCCAAGATGAACACCAGGACAGTGGCCAGCCAGGTGACAGCAGTGATGAGCACCGCGGCGACCCCGACCAGGAACTTGGTCCCTTGCCGCAGCTGACCCGGCTTAGCGGCTCGGCTCGGTACCCACAACAGGGCCACCAGTCCCACGATCGGAATCATCCAGCGGCCCAGCCACAAGAAGATGATGGTGCCGGAGATGTCGGTGGGCGTGGCCCCGCCTACGGCACGCCTATGCCATCGGTTCTCGTGGTCGAGGACCAAGACACCCTCGACTCCGGCGGAGAACACGACGTGCTCACCGGAATCGGTCGCGACGACAACCCCCTCGCGCGGGCGTATGCCGGACCGGTCTGACCGGTATCGGAAAAGCTGGCGCTGGTCCCAGCTGAGTTCGAATGACTTGGTCCACCCGCCCCCGGGGGAGCGTTGCTGCACCGCCGAGTCCTGTGAGCGGAAGCACCAGCTGTCGGAACGGCAAACCTCGCTGGCTGGGTTGGAGCCGCCGGCAGAGGCACGGTCGTTGGGGCCGGGGCTCGGAGGCAAGCCATCAGGGGCCCTATCCCAGGTCATCCCGCCGTCGGTACTGATCCTCCATCTGTCTTCTTCGCCGTCTACGGGTACGCCATCGTCGGAGACGTGGACGATGGAGCCGGGCATCTCTGCAAACACCGAGGTCCCTCTCACCTCCAAACGCCCGACAGACGGTGGCTCATGGTCATCATCGGAGGTTGCGGTGGTGACCATCACTGCGGCCACCAGCCCCACGACGGTGAGCGGGTTCACCCGCCGTCGACGAGCCGTTCCCTTTGCCGCCATGGGTGCGGAGTTCGCGGCAGGGCGCGAATCGGACGCCCAAAGCCTCCCGCGCTGGCCCATCAGCCACCAGGCGGGAATCAGTCCCACCAGGCCGATGAGGTCGGTGGCGTCGCGCAAGGTTGTGCCGCCGAGGATGGGGGCGGCCGCTTCGGCCACCCCCGGCACGATCTTGAGGGCCGCGAAACTCACCGCGGTCAGGGCCACCCCGGCGTTGCGGCCGACAACCACCGCTACGACGGTGGCCACCACGACCGGGCCCACCACGTCGCTGAGCTTGCCGGTGAACCAATTGCCGTAGCGCGCTTTGAGGATGTGGTCGTTGACTCCGAGCAGCGCGACCGCGGTCAGGAACCACCACTGCCCGAGCCACCGCCACCGTCCGGTCCGCCCGCCAGCCCCCATGGCCGCGACGCTAGCTCGCGTCTAGCGCCCGCGGGGTTTGGGAGAGGGCCACCACCGTGGGTCGACATCGTCGTCGGGGTCGAGGGGCCGCATCAACAGGTCGACGGCGCTCCACAACATCCGGGACCAGGGGAAGAAGACCAGCGGGAAGACCGCACCGACCGCAGTGGCGATCAGCACCAGAGTTCTGACCGGCGTGTCGGGATAGGTGACGATGAAACCGGCAACCGTGGTCAGCAGCAACGCTCCGAAGCTGACGATGGTGTTCACGCCGATCGCCCCGATCCAGTGGCCGTGGACCCGTTCGAAATGGAATCCACAGGTGGGGCACCGGTCGACCATCTTGAACGGGCCGCGGAACACTCCGCGCCCACCGCAGACCGTGCAGCGCAGGGCCAGGGCGCGGCCCATGACCCGGAAGACGGTCAGTGGTGGCGGGCGATCGGGGTCGGTCACCATGCCAGTGTGCCCCGTGGTCAACTACCGTCGCCCCATCCAACCGGATGACACGGCGCCGCTGGCAAGTGCGCAGGTCGATTCCGGCTACGACGTCGGTCCCGGGGGTACTTCATGGCAGAGATGTCGATCGGTAGCGCGATCAGTTGGCTGGCCGACAAGGACCCTGATCGTCCGGCGATCACCCATGAGGGCACCACGATCAGTCGGTCCGAGCTCGACCAGCGCACCAACCGCCTGGCCCGCGCCTATGAGGCCATGGGGGTCGGCCAGGATGATCTGGTCACGATCGGACTGCCCAACAGCATCGAGTTCTACGAGGCCTGCATTGCCGCCTGGAAGCTCGGCGCCACCCCCCAGCCAATCTCGGCCCGACTGCCACTGGCCGAGCGAGAGGCCATCGTCGAACTGGCCGACCCACCGATCGTGGTGGGCGTCGCCCCCGGAACCCACGGCAACCGGACCTGCCTGGCCCCGGGCTTCGAGCCCGATGCATCCCTCGACGATGGCCCCTTGCCCGACCGCACCGCTTCGGCCTACAAGGCGCCGACTTCGGGGGGCAGCACCGGGCGGCCCAAGATCATCGTGTCGGGCCAGCGCGGCACCGCCGACCCTGAAGGGCCCCGGGCCTTCGGGGCCGTTCACAACGGCACTGAGTTGGTACCGGGACCGCTCTATCACAACGGTCCGTTCATGTTCTCGATGGGTGGCCTGTTCGCCGGAAACCACCTGATCGTGATGTCGAGGTTCGATCCGGGGGAGGTGGTGCGTCTGGTCGAGCAGTACCGGGTCAACTGGATGCTCCTGGTTCCGACGATGATGCATCGCATCTGGCGACTCCCCGACGAGAAGAAGTTCGGCGCCGACTGGTCGTCGGTGAACGGCATCCTGCACCTCGGCGCGCCGTGTCCTCCCTGGCTCAAGGCGGCCTGGATCGAGTGGCTCGGACCGGAGCGGATCTGGGAGCTCTACGCCGGCACCGAGGCCCAAGGGGTGACGGTCATCAGTGGCCAGGAGTGGCTCGACCATCCCGGTTCGGTAGGTCGGGTACGCGACGGCACCATGAAGGTCTGCGACCCTTTCGGCGACGAACTCCCACCCGGCGAAGTGGGGGAGGTGTGGATGAAGGTGCCCGAGGATCGTTCGACCTACCACTACATCGGGGCCGACGCTCGCCACGTCGACGGTTGGGAGTCGCTCGGCGACATGGGGTCGGTCGACGCTGACGGGTACCTGTACCTGGCTGACCGGGCGGCCGACATGATCCTGTCGGGCGGTTCGAACATCTATCCCGCCGAGATCGAGGCAGCACTCGACGAACACCCGGCGGTGTCGTCGTGTGCGGTGATCGGCCTGCCCGACGACGACATGGGCAACGTCATCCACGCCGTTCTCCACCTGCACGACGGGGTCGAAGTCGAAGACCACGAGCTGCGCCAGTTCCTGGCCGATCGGCTGGTCAGCTACAAGATTCCGCGCACCTTCGAGCGGATAGCCACCTCGGTGCGCGACGATGCGGGCAAGGTACGACGCTCGGCGTTGCGCGCCGAGCGGCTCTAGTCGTTCCAGATCACATTCTTGGCCAGGGCCCAGGAGGTCACGCGATGACCTTCGACCCTGGCCCGACCAATCGACCCCAGTCATGGTGGGAAGCAGGAGGCACACATGATCGACCAGGTGATCGTTCCGCTCGACGGTTCCGAGCACGCCGATCGGGCCCTACGCCCGGGCATCGAGGTCGCCCGACGGTTCGGGGTAGCAACCGTGCTGCTGAGGGCGATCCATCCCGATGATGTCGACGTAGCGCGCATTGAGCTGGCCCAGCGCATCGACGCGCACCAGCCCCCCGATCCCGAGATCGTGGTCG
>CAZEFG010000183.1:0-5351 GCA_964511355.1 uncultured Iamiaceae bacterium | reverse complement strand
CGACGGCCAGGGTCGCACGGTCGACTTCACCAACGTGGTGCTGATCATGACGTCGAACCTGCCGGGTGACCCTCGTGAGTTCTTCAAGCCCGAGTTCATCAACCGGGTCGACGACATCGTGCGCTTCCGTCAGCTCACCGAGGACGACCTGGGCCAGATCGTCGAGATCCAGCTCGATCGGCTGCGCAAGCGCCTCGCCGATCGGCGCGTCACCCTCGAGGTCACGCCCGCCGCCTCGTCACACCTGGCGGCTGAGGGCTACGACCCAGCCTTCGGGGCCCGGCCGCTCAAGCGGGTCATCCAGCGCGAGCTGGGCGACCGCCTCGCCATGGGCCTGCTCGACGGCCGCTTCGCCGATGGCGACACCATCACCGTCGACGTCGCCGAAGGGCAGCTCACCTTCAGCTAGCCGAAGGAAATGGCACTTGGTGCCGGTGGGATGATTGGACGCACCGCCACTGTGGGTGGTCATGTTGGCGCGGTCACCGCCACGAGCGGTGACAGGGGAAGTGTTGATCCGTCAGCTGGCAATTGGTCGCTTTTGGCTGACGAGGAGCTAGAGCGAACCCGGCCCCATGGAGAGGTTGGTTCGCCCTCCTAGCGCGCCCGCCTCTCGTTCACAGTCATGACACTTGACCCGGAGGCAGATTCCCTATGTCCACCCCCACGATGCCGACGTCATCGCGGCTTCGTTTCCTTCGCTCGCTGGGCGTGATGGCCGCGTTGCTGGTCAGCCTGGTGGCCTTCGCCCCTATGGCCGCCGCCGCTGAACCAGGTCCTGGAAACGAAGACGATGAGACGATCGACTACTGCGACTGGAACACCAACAAGCGGTCTGGCGGCGTTGCCAAGTGGCTCAACGACAACGAGGTCGACACCGCAGAGTGCTTTGACTGGGACATAGCGGATGAGTGCGGCTTGGTGACGGTCACCCTCACCGAGTTCCCATTGGTAGGGGAGAACCCCTACCGAGCCGTCTGGATCGAAGGTTCCGAGGGGGGTGCCTACAAGAATTTTCCGGCCACCTTTGCCGAGGATTACAACGGCGGGTCGGTGACGATCTCGTGGTTCGTGGTCGGTCCAGAAAAGGACTACCTCAAAGGACGCGGCACGAATGTCCCGAACTTTTGGGATGAGACATTCGAAACGATCGAGATCAACACCAACTGCCAGACCCCGCCGCCTCCGCCGCCCCCCGTGGTGACGCCGACCACTGCGCCTGGTACCACCACCACTGAAGTGGTCGAGACGGTGGAGCCCACCACGACCACCATCCTCGCCGAAGTCGGTGGTATCACCGAAGAGGGCACACAGAGCGGTGCCAATGAGGCCTCCATCGGTTCTGGGGCGGGTCAGCTTCCTCGCACCGGTGCGGGAACGGGTGGGCTGCTCCTCGCTTCCGGATTGCTCACTGGCCTTGGGGCCACGCTTCGATTCGCCGGTCGCCGCGGCGACTGATCCGTCACGCGCCTGAACGCCAAGAAGTAGTTGGGGGGAGCCGGTTGGGCTCCCCTCAACGCATTTCCGACTTTGAAGGCCGAGAACGGCTTAGGCGGCAGGAAAGTGTAAGAAAGTGTCTCTAAATGCTGGCAAACAGATGTTCCGTGGAGTAATGTAGATGCATGTCAAGGCATCTGGCGGTAGTGGTTAAGGAGCTTGAAGCCACGCTCGTGGAGTTGGGCGAGCTTGACCTCGATGCGGTCGGCGATGCCACCGTTATGGCTGACGCTCTGGTCGATCTGTTGGGCTGCGATACCCGTCTGCAGGCGGCGTGCGCTCGGGTCGCTGGGCGGGTCGACGCCTCGAGGGTGTGGGCCAACGACGGGTCGCGTTCGTGTGCGGCCTGGTTGGGCCGGGCTGCCGAGCGCGACCGCTCCGAAACTGCAGCTCTAGTTGGCCGGGGCCGCGATCTGCGAGACATGCCCGAGGTCGAGGCCGAACACACCCACGGTCGTCTCTCGGCCCGTCACGTCCGTCTTCTGGGCCGGGCCCGCAAGATGGCTCCCGAGGAGTTCGTTGCCGATGAGGCGTGGTTGGTGGCCCAAGCCCATGAGCTTTCGTACGAAGAGTTCGTCAAGGCCATCAACTACTGGTGCCAAGTGGTCGCCCCCGACGATGCCGAAGATCGAGCCCGGCGCCGGTACGAGAACCGCAGCGTCAAGCTGTCCAAGGGGCTCGAAGGCGCCGGCCACCTCGACGTCGAGTTCGAACCGATCGGGTTCGCCGTGTTCTCCGAGGCCTTGCGCCGGATCGAACAAGAGCTGTGGGAGGCCGACTGGGCCGAAGCCCGCGACCGGTTGGGTCCCGACGCCCTCCAACGCGACCTGGCTCGCAGCAATGCCCAACGTCGCTACGACGCCCTGATCGAGATGGCCCGCCGTTCAGCGGCGGTACCCGAAGGCGCTCGGCTGCCGGTACCGCTCGTCACGGTGCACATCGACCACGAGACCGTTGTCGGCCGGCTCTGCGAGCTATCGAACGGCACGGTGGTCACCCCGGGCGAGGTTCTGCCCCTGCTCACCTGTGCTGACATCGAACGGGTCGTGTTCGGCGGAGCGGACCGGGTCGTCAACCTCGGTCGCAAACAAAGGTTCTTTGTCGGGGGTACCCGCCGAGCCGTCGAGATCCTGCATCCCACCTGCACCCACCCCACCTGCGACGTGCCCTCCCAACGCTGCGACATCGACCACATCGTCGACTGGCCCGCCGGCCCCACCGACCAAGCCAACGGGCGGCCCCGCTGCCCCGCCCACCACCCCAAACGCCGACAACGGGGTCGGGGTAGTCCCGGCGGACCCGAGCCGGTTAGGAGCTGACTTCGGCCGCTTGCTTGCGCTTGGGGCGGATGAAGCGAGTCCAAACCCAGAAGGCCACCGCGGCCAAGATCACCGCGATCACCACGTACTGGAGAACATCGACGTACTCGCCGACGACCTCCCAGTTGTCGCCCAGCTGGTAGCCCGCCCCGATGAGCAGCACGTTCCACACGAAGCTTCCGAGCGTGGTGTAGATGGTGAACGTGAGCGGAGCCATGCGCCTGAACCCCGCCGGGATCGACACCAACGAGCGGATCAGTGGGATGCAGCGACAGACCAGCACCGCGGTGGAGGCGTGGTCGTCGAACCACGCTTCGGCTCGGTCGAGGTCGTCGATGGTGATGCCTGCCCACTTGCCGTAACGACGAGTGAGCGTGCGGAGCCGCAGTGGCCCGATGGCCGCGGTGATGAGATACAGCGCCCAGGCGCCCCCCAGGGAACCGAGGGTGGCGGCGCCGACCATCCCCCAGAAGTTGGCGGCACCCGTGGCGGCAGCGAACCCCGCGGCGGGTAGCACCACCTCCGATGGGATGGGCGGGAACAGGTTCTCCACTGCGACCAGCAATGCCACGCCGACATAGCCGATGGCTTCGATTACATCGACGACCCAGTCGGTGAGGTCCCCGACGACGAAGTCGGACAGGCCGGCGAAGATCATGGCCCCACGCTAGGTCAGCCCATGGCCACCGCTGTACCTTGATCACCGTCGGTGGTCGACGCAGGGCGCTGCTCCCCACCGGCGAGGTGCTCACGAAGCGGCGGGTATCGGCCACTCACCGTGCGAACTTCATAGTCCGAACGGCCTGTCTCCAGGATTTTCCTGGACACCGACCACGCAACGTGACTATCTTGAAACCTGTTGTCACGGCCACTGACCGTGACAAGCGTGGGAAGCGATGATCCACCAGCCGTATTTGGTCGCCTTTGGGCTGGTGAGGAGCTAGAGCGAACCCGGCCCCGCACCAAGGTGCCGGAGGCCCATCCCCCGGCACGTGCCGTTCGCAACCGGGAGAGAGCTGTGCCCAAATCACCCACTACGTCGCCGCCCAGGGGCAAGTTTGCCACCTCGCTAGCTCTTGTTCTGGGCCTCATGGCGGCCCTTTTGGCCTTCGCCCCTGCCGCCCATGCCGCCTCCAATGCCGACTACGTCGGTATTGGCGCTGGCATGAGCATCCAGGGTCGGACCGACGGCGGAAGCTGGGAGACGTACTCCTTCGCCGGCGAGATGAAGATCCAGGTCGACGGTGGCTCCACCGTCATCGGCTACTGCATCGACATCCACACCAGTATCTCCACGAGCACTGGCAAAGACCTTCCCGAGGTTGATTGGGAGACCTCAGGCATCGACAACCTGAACAAGGTGTCCTACATCCTGAACACCTACAACTCGGGGTCGTCCTCGCTTGCGGGTACTGCTAATGAGAAGGCTGCCGCCATCCAGGCCGCCATCTGGCACCTGACCGACAAGTTCGAGCTCCGGCCCAACAGCCCCGAGAATGTGAATAAGAACTACGCCACGATCCTCGAATCGATCCCGCCTAACGGTCTCCCGATCGAGCCGGCTCCGACCCTCTCGGTCACTCCCGCTCACGAAACTGCGGTCGAGGGCTCGAAGGCTGGGCCGTTCACCATCAGCACCACTGGCACCACCGTCAACCTCAATGCTCCCGCGGGCGTGACCGTGGTTGAGGCCGGTACCAACACTGTGATCACCTCGGCCGGCGATGGCGACCAGTTCGAGATCCTCTACCCCGGCGAGAACGACACGGTGACGATCAACGCCACCACCTCGGCCACGGTGCAGGCCGGGCGGGTCTTCGCCAAGTTCAAGGCGAACGGGAAACCCGAAGTACAACGCCTGATCCTCGCCGACTCCTCCAGTGCCACCGCCAAGACCTCGGTCACTGCATCCTGGGAGCCCGGCGAGACGCCGCCTGAGAAGGTGACTCCTGTTGATCCGGTTGTGAACCTGTCCGAGGAGTGTGGGGTTGAGGGTTCGTTCTCGGTGGTGCCGGTTGAGGGCGTTGAGTATTGGTTCGGTGGGCAGAAGGTCACGGGTCCGGTTTCGGGTCCGGTGTCTGGTCTGCTGACTGCGGTTGCGTCCGAGGGTTACGAGTTGGTCGATGAGGCCTGGTCGTTCCAGGTGACGATCCCCGCCGCCGAGGAGTGCGAGACGCCGCCTGAGAAGGTGACTCCTGTTGATCCGGTTGTGAACCTGTCCGAGGAGTGTGGGGTTGAGGGTTCGTTCTCGGTGGTGCCGGTTGAGGGCGTTGAGTATTGGTTCGGTGGGCAGAAGGTCACGGGTCCGGTTTCGGGTCCGGTGTCTGGTCTGCTGACTGCGGTTGCGTCCGAGGGTTACGAGTTGGTCGATGAGGCCTGGTCGTTCCAGGTGACGATCCCCGCCGCCGAGGAGTGCGAGACGCCGCCTGAGGAGGTGACTCCGGTCGCTCCGACGATCAATCAGTCCGAGGAGTGTGGGCGTGAGGGTTCGTTGGTGATCCACCCGGTTGAGGGTGTGCGTTACCTCCTCGATGG
>CAZEFG010000182.1:0-5450 GCA_964511355.1 uncultured Iamiaceae bacterium | reverse complement strand
CGACGGCAACATCGGCACGTTCACCGAGCTGTAGTCGTCGCGGTAGCGCACGGCAAGGGCCCAGAAGTGAGGCGGGGTCCAGTAGAAGATGACGGCGAACAGCACGACCGGGGGCCAGTCGAGGGAGTTCGTGACCGCCGACCAACCCACCAGAACCGGGACCGCTCCGGCCGCTCCGCCGATCACGATGTTGCGCTCGGAGGTGCGCTTGAGCCACAGCGTGTACACGAAGACGTAGAAGAGGCAGGCGCTGACGGCCAGGACAGCGCTGAGCAGGTTCACGAAGGCCCACAGCCACACAAAAGCCGCGATCTCGATGCCGATGGCGAAGGTGAGAGCGGCCCGGGGGGTGACGATGCCGGTGACCAGCGGCCGGTTCTGGGTGCGCTCCATGATGGCGTCGATGTCGCGGTCGACGTACATGTTGATGGCATTGGCCCCACCGGCGGCGAGCGTGCCGCCGATGACGGTGGCGGCCATGAGCCACAGCGACGGCAAACCGCCTTCGGCCACCACCATGGTTGGCACCGTGGTGATGAGGAGAAGCTCGATGATCCTCGGTTTGGTGAGCGCCACATACGCGCCAAGGCGCGTGCGCAACGGTGGCGACGCAGTCCGGAGCACAATCGCAGGCTAGGACCGGGTGCCTTCCGGGGCAAAGCCTGGGATCGGCGTAAGTCGCATTTCGCCGGTTCGGCACCACTCCCCTTACCATCGACGTGTGGCTCGCGATCGATCTTCGGCTCCGCGCCAGGTCTCGCCGGCATCGTTTCGGCGCTATGCCCTGGCCGCGCTCGCCGCCCAGGTGCTCATCGTCTTGAGCGGGGCGGCGGTGCGCCTCACCGGGTCGGGTCTCGGCTGCTCTGACTGGCCCCGCTGCGAACAGGACCGGTTCGTGGCGCCGATCGAGTACCACGCCATGATCGAGTTCGGTAACCGCTTGGTGTCGTTCCTTGTGGCGGCCACGGTGGTGCTGATTCTCTGGGGCGCCGTGCGGCGCGTCCCCTACCGCGCCGACCTGCTCCGCGTCGCTATCGGCATCGCGGCCTTCAGCGCTCTGCAGGTCATCGTCGGGGGCGTCACCGTGCGCATGGATCTGACTCCGCCGATCGTGATGGCCCACTTCTTGTTCTCCATGGTGTTGCTGTGGTTGGCGGTCACCCTGGTTCACCGATCCAGCACCGAACCCGCCGCGGCCCACGAGAAGACTCCCGTCCACCCCACCGTCGTCGCCATGGTGGTCGCCGCGGCCGTCATCTTGGTCACCGGCACCGTGGTCACCGGTTCGGGACCGCACGGCGGCGACGAGGACGTCGAGCGCCTCGGGTTCTATGTCCCCACCGTCACCCGCATCCACGCCGTGTCGGTCTTCATCTTCCTGGGTCTGCTGTTGTTGGTGCTGCTCGCCAACCGCAACCGATCCCAACCGGCGTTGGTCCGGGCGGGGACGACGGTATTGGTTGTCACCCTGCTCCAGGGAGCCCTCGGCTACTACCAGTACTTCAACGGGGTGCCCCCGCTCGCGGTGTTCCTCCACGTGGCCGGGGCCATGGCTGTGTTCGGCACCGCCGTCTGGTTGGCGCTCGAACACCACCGCCTCAACCAGCCTGCGGTCGATGAAGCGGCCCCCCACGACCCAGTCAGCGCAGGACCATGAGCTCCGTGTCACCAATCGAGGTCCGCGATCCCGACCTGGGTGAAGACGTCGACGCCCAGCACCCGTGGGTGGTCATCGTCTGGAACGATCCGATCAACTTGATGGAGTACGTAACCCACGTGTTCCAGAAGCTGTTCGGCTACAGCCTCGAAAAGGCGACAGCGTTGATGCTGCAGGTTCACCACGACGGTCGGGCGGTCGTGTCCAACGGCAACCGCGAAGAAGCCGAACGCGACGTGTTTCGACTGCATGAGTACGGCCTCTGGGCCACGATGCAGCAAGACCGATGAGGCAGCAAGACCGATGAGGCAGCAGGACCGATGACGCTCTTCGGCCGACGAAACCGCTGGTTCGTCCGTGAGGCCGACCGGTTCGCGGTCAACCTCCCCCCCGGACTCGGAGCCATACTGGTCCAGCTCGGCGGTGAGCTGCGTGACCTCTTGGTGACCGACGCCGACGTGGTGAGGCGGGTGTTTCCGGTCGCCTACCCCGACGACGACGAACGCGAGGCCGGCTACCAGGCGATGGTGCGGGGAGAGTTGATCGAGCGCCACCAGGAGGGCATCGACCTGATCGGACGGACCGTCGACGCCGACGCCCTGACCGAACAGGAGATGACTCGCTGGTTGACCACCCTCAACGCCATCCGCCTCATCCTCGGTACCGCGCTAGATGTCGACGAGGACGAAGACCTCGACCTGGACGAGGATGACCCTCGGTTCCCGGTCCAGCAGCTCTACTTCGTGTTGAGTGAGGTCGTGGTCCAGATCCTGAGGGCGTTCGCCGACGACTAGGGCCGCTCAGAGGTTGCGGCAGGACCGGCGGGAGTTGGTGAGGAGCAGGTCATACACGTTCTGCGCCTCCGGGGGGACCTCGGTGGCCTGCAGGGCCGACACCGGGATGGCCTCGAGCACGAGGTCGGCCGTGCACACGGCGCTGTTGCGGGTGGAATCTTCGAGGCGCAGATCGGCCAACAGGTTCGTGCGGTTGCCGGCCACCGCCACCACGGTGGCGGGGTCGAGCTCGATGCCGGTGGCCGCTCCGGCGCTCGCCTCACACGAACGCAGGGTGACCGCCCGGCCCTCGCGCTCCACCGAGGCATCGGCCTGGCGCGGCCCCGCACTCACCCACTCGCGCATCGCCTCCTCGTAACGGTCCGACGCGTCGCCGTCACGACCCTCGACCGCGACCTCGATGCAGCGCCGCCCGCTTTCGTCGCGGGTCAACACCATGGCGTCGCCCGCCCAAGTCAGCGACACCGCCAGGGCTTCACGAGGGTCGATGCGCAGGCCGAGCGCCAGGTAGAGCGACGAGGCACCCAGACGACCCTCGGCCAGGACCTCGGCCCCTTCGGCAGGAACGGGCGCGGTGACCGCCACCCGCTCGAAGCCATCGAGAGCCGCCCATGGTTGGAGCAGCTCCAGCTCGGTGCGGGGCGGTGCGCTGAGGAGGGCGTCGAACCGTTCCCAGGTAGGCCCGGAGCCGTCGGTCACGGTGTCGGCGACGGCAAGTCGCATGAGCGCCTCGCCCAAGCGGTCGGGCACCGAGACGAGACCGGCGAGCACCGAGGCCGCATCGGTGCCCCGGTCGAGTTGGGTGTGCGCTTCCCAAGCGGCCTGTTGGCGGGCCGGCAGATCGGCCACGTAGCGGTCGATGAACACCGGCCCCACCCCCGCCGCCACCGCCCGGGGCCCCACCACCTCGGTCGAGGAGTCGAGCGGGGAAGCGGTCGAGAAGGGGAAGTACTGAGCGTGCAGGGCTTCACCGAGGGCGCCCACCAGCTCGATCTCGGTCACCACGTCGAGGTCGCCCAGATCGTCGCCGACCACCGCGATCCGTCGTTGGTCGGCCAGATAGACAACCGTGCGGTTACCGACCAGCGCCGCCGGGGCCGCCTCGGCGATGATCGAGTCGTCGTCGCGGCGATCGGTGATGAGGTTGAAGGCCCGCAGGACGTCGACCGAACGCTGCAGGTGGGCGGCGTCAGCCTCCGAAACCCCTTCGTCGAGGCCGACCATCGCCTCGAGACCGGCCCGGTCGACCAGGTCGACCGCTACCGGCTGGGCGAACGCCGCCCCCCGCTGTGATTCGACGAAGGTCACCAATGGTTCGATCTCGGCGGCCCAGGCCGCAGGGGCAGCGACCGGATCGTCGCCGTCACCCGACAGGAACAGGAACCACACTGCGGCTCCCACCGCGACCAAGGCGAGGGCGCCGGCCAGTACGTAGGTGCGGGTGGGTAGGTCAGGCAGTTCCATAGATGCTCCTTTCGACCGCGGCCGCCAAGGATTGAACGCGATCTGGGGCGGGGGTCGCTACGCGCTATCGCCGCGGCAGCGTTGCACGATCTGGGGGTCGACCTCGCCGGCCCATGGCTCGACGGCTCCTGACTGAGCCTCCGCTGCCGCATAAATCCAGCCTTCGACCTGGTCCTCGGCCACGAGGTCGACGATGCAATCGACGGTCTCGACGGATTCGCCCTGCCCGAGGTAGTGGGTGACGGTGACCACTCGGAGCGTGAGGACCACATTGGCGGTCGAGGCCCCGAAAGAAGGGTCCCCGGCGCGCCCGCGGGGGTCACAGGTTCTGATCCTGGCATCGTCTCCGATGATCGACGCCGACGCGTTGGCCGACGCCGGCATCGCCCTCTGCCACTGGGCCAGAGCTGTTTCCATCGCCTTCTCGCCACCGCTGGCGGTCCGGATGCGGATGGTGACACAGACCCGACCGCCGCCACTTCGGCTCACCGTCTGGGAGCCCCCGACCCATGCCTCGGCCGCCTCCAGGGCCACGAGCGCGTCGATGCGCGACGCCAGACTGAAGTAGAGGTGCATGGCCCCGAAGTCGGCCTCGCTGACAACCGTCTCGCCCGTGTAGGGAGCCGGGGGTTCCACCCGTTGGGGCTCAAACCTGTCCAGGGCGAGGCGCGGATCGAGCAGCTCGAGCTCAGAGGTGGGCGGATCGATCAGCATCTGATTGACCGCCTCCCAACCACCGCGCTCGTAGGCCATCTCCACGAGGTACGGGCCGACGTTGTAGGCGGCGCCGTAGATCAGCATGGCGGGCTCGAGGTAGGCGCCGAGGTCGGCGTCTTCGAGGTACTGGCCGTAGAGCTCGAAGTACTCCCATTGTCGGTAGACGGGGAGGCTGTCCAGGTACCGGTTGGCAGTGAAGGTGGCGTCGCCTTCGACCACCGCGCGAAACGCCAGGGCCGCGCCCCCGTCGCGCTGTTGGCCGAGGCGGCCGAGGTCGAAGTGCTGGTCCTGAGCCGCATGCACCAATTCGTGCACCAGCGTGACCTCGACGCCCACGTCGATGGTCGTGCCGCGCACCCGCACGGTGCGGTCCTCGGGCGTGTAGACGGCGAGGGTGCCGACGTCGAGAAGTTCGTTGTTGAGGCTGAACAGGTCGACATCGGGCGCCAACAGGCCCATGGTCCGCAGCGCTGCTTCCTGGGCGAAGAGCTGGTCCCACTGCGCGCCGGCCAGGTCCTGGGGGTCGATTCGCATCGCCCTCGAGTACTGGGCTGGGGTCAGGAACTCCACGTGGACCGGATGCTCGAACTTGAGGCCGCGCTCCTGCTCGACCCACGCGACGTACTCGACGACGCGGGGGTCCCAGGTGTCGGGGTGGTCGATGGGGGTTTCGCGGCCGGCCACCAGGTGGAACCCCACGGCGACGAGCACCATCACCAACGAGCCACCGGCTACCACCCAGCCGGGATGCATGACCGTGTGCCGTGGGGGTGGTAGGGGAAGCTGAGCTCGCGCCCCAGGGGACCGGAGCGCACGTC
>CAZEFG010000181.1:0-5514 GCA_964511355.1 uncultured Iamiaceae bacterium | reverse complement strand
GAGACGTTGCGGCTTTCGATGGTGGCCACGACCCGCAGCGAGTCGAGCTTGCTGAGCCGGTCCCAAAGCAGGTTCACGGCGGGATCGTCGAAGCTGTCGAGATCGTCGACCACGAGTACCCGGGGTTCTTCGCCTGGCAGCGACTCGGCCATCGTGGCCAACTCATCGAGCAGAGGGGCCACGGCCTCAGGACGTCCGAAGGCACACTTGCCCAGCCCCGCCAGGCCCGACGCCTCCCCTGAGGCGGTGCCGACGATCCAGACCTCCGAACCCGCAGCCTGCAGCGCCGACGCCATCTGGGTGGCGGCGGTCGTGCGTCCCGAGCGCGCCAGTCCGGCGATCAGGAAGTTGGAGTAGGTGAGGTCGACCATGACGGGTTCGAGCACCAGGTCGGCCACCCCGATCGGTGCCACCAACCGTGCGTCCCCGCCCTCGGCGACGGTGACCACCTCGGGGAGCGGCGCCGTGGTGATGGCCGCAGGACCCGATCCGACCTTGCCGGATGTCGCGAGGGCGGCGATGGCATCGGCCTGCGCCCGCCCCTCGCCCTGGTCGGCCACGCAGGCGACCTGGAGGAGGTTGGATCCCTGCCACAGAGCCCGGCCAGGAGCCAGGTCGAGACCGCGCGCCTGGGTGATGGGAATGCCGTGGTCGGCGTAACCGGTCTCGTCGGCCTGACGGAGCACGATCCGCTGGCCGATGGCGGAGTGGATGAGGGCCGGAACGCCAGGTCGCCGATCGGCGGTGAGCACGGTGTGAATGCCCACCTGACGCCCGTCGAGGATGATGCGGTGCAGCTTCTCGACCCACTGTTCGAGCGCGGCACCGATCCCGCCTCCGCTGAAGGTGGCATGGAAGCTGGCGTAACCGTCGACCAGGAGTAGTACGCGCGGCAGGTGCTGGCCCTGAGCCTGATAGGCCGTGAGCGTCTCGGCCTGGGCCTGGGACAAGATCCGACGCCGCCGATCGAGCTCCTGGGACAAGAGAGCGAGCACCCGGGTCACCACCTCCAGCTCGTCCCCTGCGCCCACCAGGGCGACGTGGGGGAGCGACTCGATGCTGCGGAGCGAGCGTGAGGCGAAGTCGATCCCGAAGATCACGAGGTCTTCGGGCGGGGCGTCTAGTGCTGCCGAGGTGGCGATGGTGCGCAGAGCGGTGGTCTTGCCTGATCCGCCCGAGCCGAACACCAACAGGCCGCCTCCGTCCTCGAGGTCGACCACGAGTGGTCGCTGGTCCTGGCGTTCGGGCTCGTCGAGCAAGCCGACCACGACGTGGCGGCCCGGGATGATCTCGAGGGCGGGGTCGCCGTCGCGCAGGTCGGCAAGGACCAGGTGGTCGGGGAGCATCTCGCGCCAAGGCGCGCGCGGGGGTGGCTGGCGATGCAGCTTCGACGCCTTGACGACGGCGTCGATGACCGCGTCGAGCTGGGTGGAAGCGGTGTCGAGGGTGCCGCTCGGGCCGGGTTCAGCGGCGACCGAACCATCGTCGCCGAGGGTGAACGGGCTGATGATGACCGGCTCGGGTCCGGAGCCACGACGGATAGGGGCGTTGGCGTAGGCCGACTGGAACGGGACCAGCTCACGCGGTCCGAGCCGGGCGAAGGCCCGCCCCCGAAGGGGCACCGGGATCTCGGCGGCATCGGAGGTGCCGATGATGGCCGAGGACTCGGCCGAATCGAGCATGCGCAGCGAGATCCGCAGGTTGGTGTTGGCCAGGATGTTGTCGTTGACTGCGCCCGACGGACGCTGGGTGGCCAACACCAGGTGGATGCCGAGAGAACGGCCGCGCTGGGCGATGTCGACCATGCCGTCGACGAAGTCGGGGATCTCCTTGACCAGGGTGGCGAACTCGTCGACGACGATCACCAGCGACGGCGGGGCCTCGTCGGGGAAGCGGGCCAGCATCTCCTCCAGATCCTTGGCCTTGCCTTCGAGGAGCTTCATCCGTCGGTTGAGTTCGGCCCGCAGCGAGGTGAGGGCCCGCATGGCGAGGCTGGCGTCGAGGTTCGTGACGTAGCCCACGGTGTGAGGCACGGGACGGAACACAGTCGAGCTGGCGCCACCCTTGTAGTCGACGAACAAGAAGTTGAGTCGAGACGGTGGGTACAGCGTTATGAGCGAGGCGACCATCGTCTGGAGAAGCTCACTCTTGCCGGCGCCTGATGTACCGCCGATGAGGGCATGCGGGCCGTCGGCTACCAGATCGAGGCTGAACACACCGTCGGCGCCGAGACCCACGGGGTGCTCTAGGCCGTAAGGGCGTCGGGTGGCCCACTGTGTGGCGATCCAGGCGGCGTCGGGTGATTCGGTGCCCAACGCGGTGAACAGAGCCACATTCCGCGGGATTGCGGTGGTGGCGGTGGCCACCGAGGTATCGCGAACTGGGGCGAGGCAGCGAGCCACCCGGTCGGCCACCTGGTGATGAACCCGGCCCAGCTCGACCTCGCGCCGGGGTACGTCGGGGTTGGTGCTCCACAGGATGGCCTCGGTGGAACCACGCGACGGCTGGCAGTCGAGGATGACCTTGGCCTGGCGGGGGACCATGGCCGCGTTGGTGCTGAGCCACACCACGCTGATGCCTGCCTGGGGAGACCGGTCGAGGAGCTGGGAAACCAGGGTCGGATCGGGATCGATGTCGGCATCGAGGATCACCAGCAACCATGGCCAACGGCGATCCTGGTTGCGGTCCTGGTCGGCCAATCGCAGCTCGGCTACCTCGATCAGAGCAGCGAGCAGTCGTCGGGCTCCGGCACGGTCGGTGGTGAGGTGTTGGCCCGCCAGCGGGGAGGTCACCGAGCGGGTCTGGGGCAGCCACTTGAGGCGATCGACAAAGACCCGCTCGGAGCTGATCGCCGCGGTGATGATCAGGTCCTCGGGGCTGTGCAGACAAGCCGCCTGGATGGCGATCGACGAGCCGACCTCGTCGACTTCGTCAGGGTCGCCGTGGATCGCCAGCACCCCTTCGGTCGCCAGATCTACGGTGACCGGCACCCCAGTGATGATGTCGTGACCCTTGATGGCATCGAAACCTTGGGCCCGGAGATGTTCCTCTCCGCCGTTGGCCAGGGTGGCGGTGACCAGCGAGGTCGTGGTGCCAAGGCCCAGACGCACCCGAAGGAAATCGGGGGCGGTACGGCCACGGCACCACAGCCCGACCGTTCGGAGTTCGGCTCTGCGGGCCAGTTCGGCCAGGTCGGGAGCAGCGCGGACGCGCTCGACCCGTTCCTGGGACAGCGCCTCACGGATCTGGTCGCGGTACTGCTCGGTGTGGGTGTCGAAGTCGGCCAGTTGCCGCTTGTAGCGGTCGCGCCCGGTGCGACGGTCCTGGACCCAGTTCGCCACCATCATCACCGGCGACAACAGGATGAAGGCCATGTACCGGATGTTCTGCATCACCAGGTACATCACGACGCCCATGAGGATCGGGGCGAGCAGCATCAGGAAGTGGAAGCGGCGCGGTTCGGGTTTGACCGGGATGGGCCCGAGCGGCTCGAGGTCGCGTTCCTGGATCGTCTGGGGTCGGTAGGGGGTGCGGTGGAACTCGACCTGGCCGAGCCGGTCGATGGCCTCCTCGGGCGCCCGGATGAACTCGCGGAACGCGACGCGGGTGGCGCCGATGGTTATCACGTCGTCGTCGGTGACCACGGTGGGCTCGGTCACCTGTCGGTCGTTGACCAGGACCCCGTTCTCGGTGTCGGGTAGCGGGTGGATCGACACGGTCCAGTCGGGTTCGACCTCGACCCGTAAGTGCAGGCGCGAAACGGTGGGGTCGCTGAAGACGATGTCGGCGCCCCGCTCGCGGCCGAGGGTGTAGGTGCCCCGGTCGAACAGCACGTGCTCACCCGAGTCCGGCCCGGCCAAGACGTCGAGGCTGACCCCCCGGATCGGGATCGGGTTCATCTGGTGGCCGGGTCCTTCGTAGCCCAGCTCGATCACATCGCCTGAGAGCAGCCCCGAGTCGCCGACCGTCGCCTCGGGGTCGAGGATCTCACCGGTTCGAGCCAGGAGCAGGCGCGTGGCAGCTTCCGCCGGCTCGCCGAGGTGCTCGGCGAGGGCAGTGGCGAGACGCGCCGTGGCCTGGTCGTGGCCGATCTCGACCCGAAGGTCGTTCGGTCTCTCGCCAGGTGAGTGGACCCGAACCAGCAGCTCCATGCGACCTCTCCTCTAGACCTGGTTCCGCGTATGGCTGACTGTAGGGGTGGGGAGGTTGAGGGTGCGGGTGTGGCCGATGCTGGTGGTGACCAGATCGGGTCGCAGGGCGCGGGCGAACTCCGCAACGGCTCGGGGTCGGCGCCTGGCGTTGGGGTCGAGAGCGCGCGCCATGACGGGATGGTCCGGGAACGCAGCCTCGATCTCGGTCAACGGTGGCGGGTTGCCGGCGATCGGAACGTTGCCGGTGCAGGCAAACAACATGGTGAGAGCCAGGCTGTAGAGGTCGGCGGTGGGGGTGGGGCTGGCGCCGCGCCACACCTCGGGCGCCGCGTAGGGCGGGGTGAGGGTCGCCGCCGGCCCCCGAGACGCCCGCAACCAGGCCGAGCCCAGGTCGCCGAGGATCCAGCCGTCGTCAGAAGCGAACACGTTCTCGGGCTTCACGTCGCCGTGGATGACCCCGAGCTGGTGCAGGGCGTCGAGGGCGGCGGCCAGGTCGGTGCCGATCTCTATGGCTTCGGCTGTGGTCATCGGGCCACCCCGCCGGATCCGATCGAGCAGGGTGCCCTCCTCGTGGAGGGTCGACAGCAGGTAGGGACGGCGCGACACCGGGGTGATGCCCGCTCCGACCACGGTGGGCAGGTGGGGTAGGCCCGAAACGCCCTGAGCGACCCGAACCTCCCAGTCGAAGCGCTGTTGGTCGAAGCCGGCGTCGCCGGGACCGAAGCGGAACACCTTCACCGCGACCGAGGTCTGGCTGGGTAGGTGGGTCCCCCGGTAGACGGTTCCGGTGGAACCGTCACCTATGCGGGCTTGGATCTCGACCTCGGGGAGGTCGGCGGGTGCTTCCACTCCGCTCAACATCACGGTCTCGGGTAGCGGCTGTGACCAGGCCTTGCGGCGGCGGCGGACGCCCGCGGTGGTGCGCAGGCGGCGCCACGTTCGACGCGGATGCAGGAGCCCGACCGCCATGGCCTTGGCGTCGCGCGGAAGGCGCTCACGGATGGCGTCGACCCGTGCCCACGCCTGCCCCGCCTCGACTTCGGTGCCGGGGACACCGCCATAGCGGGCGCGGTCGGCCACCCGACCCAGATCGGCGATGAGCCATTGAGCGGCGGGGGAGACGTGGCCGGCCACGATCTGGGCGACCTCGGCGGGGGTGTTGGCGCTGCCCAGAGGCAGCCCGCGGTCGGCGAGGGCGTCGCCGGTGGTGTCCCAGGCCGCGATGATCGCGGCGGTGGGATCGGCGAGCCGTCGGCGGCGACGGGTCACCAGACGAGGCAGCGCGAACAGGACGGCCACGACCATCAGGACCACCGCCGCGGTACCGAGGAGCACCAGCATCGAGATCAAGGGTGTGCGGTCC
>CAZEFG010000180.1:0-5517 GCA_964511355.1 uncultured Iamiaceae bacterium | reverse complement strand
ACCGACTGGCGGCTCTACGACACCGGCTACACCGAGCGCTACCTGGGCCACCCCGACCACGAGCCCGACAACTACCGGCGCACCGATCTGACCCCGCTGGCAGCAGGGCTGAGCCGTCCGTTGATGCTCATCCACGGTCTGGCCGACGACAACGTGGTGGCGGCCCACACGCTCCAGTTGTCGCGCGCATTGCTCGAGGCCGGGCGTCCTCACACCGTGCTTCCGCTGTCGGGTGTCACTCACATGACCCCCCAGGAAGCCGTGGCCGAGAACCTGTTGCTCCTGCAGGTGGCCTTCCTCAAAGAGCACTTGGCCAGCAACGAGCCTCCGGTCTGAGGGAACCCTCTCCTAGCGGGGGAGGGGGGCCGGGGCGGGTGGACCGATGTAGCGGGAGCTGGGTCGGATGATCTTGGCCTCGTCGATCTGTTCGAGAACGTGGGCGACCCAACCGATGGCGCGGCTGGTGGCGAAGGTGGGTGTGAACATCGGTCGGGGGATGCCGGCCAGCTCCATCGCCACCCCGGCCCAGTATTCGACGTTGGTGTAGAGGTTGCGACCGGGCTTGAGCTCGGCCAGCAGCTCGATGACTCGGGACTCGACCGCCTCGGCGAAGGTCACCAGGTCGCCGCCGATGCGCTGGGCGGCACGGTGCATGGGCTCGGACCTGGGGTCGAGAGTTCGGTACACGGCGTGGCCGAACCCCATGATCCGCTCGCCCGTTTCGACCCGGGGTCGTATCCAGTCATCGATTTGGTCGGGGGTGCCGATGGCGTCGAGCGTGTCGAGGGCCCGCGAAGGGGCGCCGCCGTGGAGCGGCCCCGACAGTGCGCCGATGGCCCCGGTGATGGCGGCACCCAGATCGGCGCCGGTCGAGGCGATCACCCGAGCGGTGAAGGTCGAGGCGTTGAAGCCGTGATCGATGGTGGCGATCAGATATTGCTCCACCGCCCGCGCCTGGTCGGGGCTCGGCATGGCGCCCGAGATCATTCGCAGATAGTCGGTGGGCCAATCGAGGTCGGGGTCGGGATCGACGGGGTCGAGGCCCTGGCCAAGGCGGTAGAGGGCAGCGGCCAGGGTGGGCATGGCGGTGATGATCCGCAGCCCCTGAGTGCGGACCGTGGCCGGGTCGATGTCGAGCACGGGTGCGAACTCCTCGGCCGCCGCGAGCAGCGACACCGCGGTGCGCATGGCGTCGAGTGGTCCCGCCCCGGCGGCGCTCGCCAGGGTCGGAAGGACACTGACCACATCGGCGGGAAGAGCGGCACCTCGATGGACGGCGACCTCAGTCCGGAAGGCGGCGAGCTGGTCGGGGTCAGGAAGGGAGCCGTCGAGCACCAGATGCCAGACCTCATCGAGGCTGCGGTTCTCGACCAGATCAACCGCTGAGTACTGGCGGTAGTGGTAGAAGCCGGCCTCGCCGCGGACATCGCCGATGGCGGTGTCGGCGGCGACAACCCCCTTGAGTCCCCGGGGGACGTCGATGAGGGGCGCTTCCACGGAATCGGTACTGGTTGACATGGTTCCAGCGTGCCGTCGCGAGCTGGGGGTTGTCAACGTTGATTCGATCAATCATGATTGGGTCAATGTCGGATGATCTGACCGCCAAGCATGATCTGACCGCCAAGGAAGCGGCCGCCCGTTTGGGGGTCAAGGTCGAGACTCTGTATGCCTACGTGAGTCGGGGGATGCTCGACCGCAGGGTGGCGATCGACGGGCGGACCAGCCTGTTCTCGCCTGCCGATGTCGACCGGCTCGCCCGGCGGAGTCGCCGGACCCCAGCCTCTGAGGGCCTTGAGGTGGTCGTCGACACCCGGCTGACCGCCATCGACGACAACCGCCTGCATTACCGGGGGCTCGACGCGATCGATCTCGCCACCTCGCGCAGTTTCGAGTGGGCCGCCGAGTGGCTGTGGACCGGCGATGATCCGGGGTCGGTGGAGCCCTGGCAGCCAAGCGTCAAGTCAGGTGATCTGATTGCCGCGGAGGTCGCCGGCCTGCCCTCGGGAGCAACGCTTGGCGACCGACTCCGGGTCGCGGCAGCGGTCGCAGGAGCGACCCATTCGCTGCGTCACGACCTGCGTCCCGCTGCCATCGTGCGGTCCGGGCGCCGCCTCATCGCCACCATGGTCAACGCCCTGCCCCCGGTCGAGCGTGCCGCAGACGAGCAACATGGGACCGAGCGGTCCGCGGATCTCGGGCTCGATTTCGACGGCGGGCCCGACGACACCATCGCCGCCCGCCTCGGACGCCGGCTCGGTTCAGAGCCAACGACTCCAGGCCTGCTTCGCACCCTCAATGCCGGGCTGGTTCTGCTCGCTGATCACGAGCTGGCGGCCTCGACCCTGGCCGCCCGGGTCGCGGCATCGACCAGAGCCGACCCGTATGCGGTGGTCGGAACCGGGCTGGGGGTGCTGTCGGGCAGCCTCCACGGCACCGCCAGCGTCCCGGTGCACCGGCTGTTCGCCGAGGTAGCGGCGACGGGGGTCGACCGCGCCGCCATGGTGGTGGCCCAGCACCTGCGCCACGCCCGGTTCGTTCCCGGCTTCGGTCACCCGCTGTATCCCGAAGGCGACCCACGGGCGGTGGCCCTGCTCGACCTGGTGCAACGATCGGGGGCCGATCCCGATCGGGTAGCGGTGGTCGACGCGGTGCACGAGGTCATGGCTGAAGATGCTCCCGCGGACCCCAACATCGATTTCGGGATCGCGGCCCTGGCCTATGTGGCCGGCTTCGAGGTGGGCGCGGGCGAGGCGATCTTTGCGGTGGCCCGATCGGCGGGCTGGATCGCCCATGCCCTCGAGGAGTACGGCGAAGCCGGCAACCGCTACCGCGCTCGGGCCCGTTATGTCGGCAACCGTCCTCGCCGTGGGGCAGGCTGAGCGGCAATGTCTCGGAACTCTCGCACCATGCCACTGGCCCAGGCTCGACGCATAGCGCTGGCGGCCCAGGGCCTGCACCGGCGTCGAGGGGCCGGGGCGGCGGGTCTGCGTCAGCTGCGGGCCACCTTCGAGCGGCTTGCGGTTCTGCAGATCGACTCGGTGAACGTGTTGACCAGGGCCCATCATCTGCCGTTCTTTTCTCGCCTCGGCAGTTACGACCGACAGCGACTTGACCACTGGTTGTGGCATCAGGGCGACCTGTTCGAGTACCACGCTCACGAGGCGGCACTGGTGGCGCACGATCTCCATCCACTGATGCGACACCGGATGACGTGGTTTCGCCAGCGCTATCCGCTCGATCCCGACACGGAGCGCTATACCAAGTCGGTGCTGGAGGAGGTTGCCGAACGCGGGGCCTTGGCGGCGACCGACCTGGCCGACGGCGGAAAGCGCACCGGACCGTGGTGGGGTTTGTCGAAAGGCAAGCAGGCGGTCCGGTACCTGTACCGGGTGGGCGATCTCGCCATCGCCCATCGGCGCGCCAACTTCGAGGTGGTCTATGACCTGCCCGAGCGGGTCCTGCCCCCGTCGGTGGTCGAGGCGCCAACCCCGAGCGACGACGAGGCGCACCGGGCGTTGCTGTCGGCGGCGGCTCGGGCCCATGGCATCGGGACCGCGGCCGACCTCGCCGACTACCACCGACTCAAGACCGCGCCCTCCCGGCGGATTCTCGACCTGATGGTTCACGAGGGTGAGCTGGAGCTCGTCGCGGTCGAGGGTTGGGACGAAGCGGTGTACCTGCATCCCGAGGCTGTCGTGCCGCGCTCGGCCACCGGACAAGCTCTGCTCAGCCCCTTTGATCCCCTGGTGTGGTTCCGCCCGCGCGTCGAGCGCCTGTGGGGCTTTCACTACCGGATCGAGATCTACGTTCCCGAAGCCAAACGCCAGTACGGCTACTACGTGCTGCCGTTCCTGCTCGGCGATCGACTGGTGGCCCGGGTCGACCTCAAGGCTGATAGAGCCGAGGGAGTTCTGCGGGTGAGGGGGGCGTTCGCCGAAGCCGGGTCGGACCCCTCGACCATCGTCGGGCCGCTGGCCGACGAGCTGGAGCTGATGGCGCTGTGGCTGGGCCTGGGCGACGTGGTGGTCGAACCGCGGGGCGATCTCGCCCAGCCGCTGGGTTTGCGACTGTTTGCCGCTGGGTAACTCCAGGCCTGCGGGCAGCACCTCCCACCTGGAGCCAGACATGCGAGCTGACCTGTTCTTCGATCCCGCCTGCCCGTGGACCTGGATCACCTCCCGCTGGTTGAGCGAGGTTCGAGAGAGCCGTTCGCTCGACCTCCGGCTCAGGCCGTTCTCGTTGCTGCTCGACGACACCTTGGCCGACATCCCCTTGGCCCGCCGTCTGGAGCTGGCCAGCTCCACCCGCGTGCTCCGGCTCATGGAGGCAGCTCGGTCGAAGTACGGCGACCAGGTGGTCGATGACCTCTACACCCGGGTCGGCACCGCGTTCCATCACGACGGGCACCGGAATTTTGAAACGATCGATCAGATCCTGATCGCCATGGACCTCGACCTGAGCCTGCTCCAAGCGCTCGACGACCCGAGCTGGGACCGCGTCATCGAGATATCGATGTTCGACGCCCATGAGTTGGCCGGACGCGACGTGGGGGTGCCGCTCCTGGCCATCGAGGGTGACGGACCGCGACGGGCATTCCTCGGCCCGGTGTTCTCACCGGCGCCCACTGGCCTGGCGGCCCTAAGCGCTTGGGACGGCCTGGTGACCCTTATCGCCGCCCCCGGTTTCTTCGAACTCAAGCGCCATCGCAGTGCCGAACCCGTGCTGCCCCGTCGCCCCGACGAAGAAGTTGTTGTGGTGGGATCGCCCGAGCGCACCATCGATCTCAGCGGTCAGGCCTGACCTGACCGGCCCTGGTCTGGGGCTCCAGCTCAGCCGCTGGTGCCTTCGGCCACGAGGCGTTCGAGAGTCAGTTCGGGGTGGTCAGCTTCGACGCGAGCCAGCCAGTACGTCGAGACGAACAGGGCCAGCCTCGTTCCATCGCGCTTGCGGAGCACGTCGACGTCGCGCATGGCCCGCAGGGCAGGCTCGCTGGCCTCGTCGGTCAGCCGGGCGATGGTGTAGCGGGTGGGGCTCAGCTCGACCCGGGCACCGAACTCGTTCTCGAGGCGATGCACGGCCACCTCGAACTGCATGGGCCCCACGGCGGCCAGCACCGGAGCCTGATCTCCGATGTCGGGGTCGCGCAGCACCTGCACCACGCCCTCCTCATCGAGTTGTTCGATGCCACTGCGGAACTGCTTGAACTTGCTGGTGTCGAGCGCCCGGACGATCGCGAAGTGGGTGGGAGCGAAGCTGGGAATGCCGGGGAAGCTGACGGCCTCATTGGCCCAGAGGGTGTCGCCGATGCGGACATCGCCGGCGTTGACCAGGCCGACCACATCGCCGGGCCAGGCATCGTCGACGGTCTCACGGTCCTGGCCGAAAACCTGCTGGGCGTACTTGGTGGCGAAGGGCTTGCCGGTGCGGTCGTGGGTGACCACCATGCCCCTCTCGAAATGACCTGAACAGACCCGGAAGAAGGCGAGGCGGTCGCGGTGGCTCGGGTCCATGTTGGCC
>CAZEFG010000179.1:0-5524 GCA_964511355.1 uncultured Iamiaceae bacterium | reverse complement strand
GAGCGGCACGACAAGGCGGCGCTCAACGCCGTCCTGCGCGAGCACGGCGTCTCGGTCTGATTTCCTCGTGACCGACCTGCTCGACCTCACCGCTCAGCTCATCGATCTGCCCTCGCCCTCGTTCGCCGAGGGCCCCGTCGTCGAGTTCATCGAGGCCGAACTGCGCGGGTGCGCCTGGCTCGATGTGGAGCGGGTGGGCGACAACCTGGTGGCTCGGACCCATCTCGGCCGCCACACCCGCTTGGTGCTCGCCGGTCACACCGACACCGTTCCCGCCAACAACAACGCAACCGCTCGTATCGACGGCGATGTGTTGTGGGGCTTGGGCGCCACCGACATGAAGGGTGGGCTGGCCGTCATGTTGGAGCTCGCCCGCACCGTGGCCGAGCCGGTCGTCGACCTCACCTATGTGTTCTACGCCCGCGAAGAAGTTGCGGCGGTGCACAACGGGCTCGCCGAGTTGTTCGAGTTGCGGCCCGACCTGTTGGTGGGCGACGTGGCGCTGTTGGGCGAGCCCACCTCGTCGGCCATCGAAGCTGGTTGCCAGGGAACGATGCGTCACGTGGTCACCATGGGGGGCCGGCGCGCGCACACGGCACGAGCATGGATGGGGGTCAACGCCATCCACCGGATGGGCCGGTTGCTGGCCACCCTTGACCTCTACGACGCCCGCCAGCCAGTCATCGCCGGATGTGAGTTCCGCGAGGCGCTGTTGGCGGTCGCCACCGAAGGAGGCGTGGCTGGCAACGTCGTTCCCGACCAGGCCACGGTCACCATCAACCACCGCTTCGCCCCCGACCGCAGCATCGAAGAGGCCGACGCTCACGTGCGGGAGGTGCTCGACAGTGTGGTTGGTCCCGACGACAGCATCGAGCTAACCGACGCCGCCGGAGCCGCGTGGCCGGCCACCGACCATCCGCTGGTGCAGCGTCTCGTCGAGCGTTCGGGAGTGGAAGTCCGCGCCAAGTTGGGCTGGACCGACGTGGCCCGCTTCGCTGCCGCTGGCATCCCGGCGGCCAACTTCGGTCCTGGTGACCCCACCCTGGCCCACGCCCCCGACGAGCGAGTCGAACGCGGCGACCTCGAACGGGCCTACGCAGCGCTGGTCGACCTGGTCAACGTGGCCTAGCGAGGGGCGCCCAAACCGCGGTTGCGGTCACTCGAGGAGGGCGTAGAGGTCGGTACGGAGCGTCGCGGGGTCCATGTCGGGTGAGGGCTCGGTGACGTAGACCTCCCAGATGGCCGAGATGGACAATCCTTGGTCGACCGTCCATGTGGTGAGGCACTCCCATGAGGCCGCCAGCCCGTCGTAGCCGCCCAGGTGTGAGAGATGGGCTGCCCGACCTCCCGGAAGAGAGCCGGTCTTGACCTCGCCGGTCTCGACGAGGACACCGTCGATCGGAAAGCCCACCTCGAGTTCGATCGCCTCGCCCATCGGCCCGTCGTAGCGGGCAAAGGCCGGTCCGAGGATGGCCACGCCTTGTTCGGCGAGGGTTGCCCCCAACAGACCGAAGGATCGGTCGAAAAAGCTGGGTAGCTCGTCTTTGGGCACGGTCGCGGCCACCACCGCAGTCGCAGTCTCGGGGACCTCGATCATGATGGGTGCGGATGCCGGCTCGGGGATCATTTCGTCATTATCGCCGCTGCGCGCTCCTGCTCTGGTTCTGGGCGTGTGAGCGCGCGTTGGGCGCGCGCTGGGGCGCCCGGTTTGGTTTGGAGGGCGGGGTTGGGCAGGAGAGGGGCGTGGGTCAGGCGAGGCGCTCGGCCAATGCGGCGTCTTTGGCTCGGGCGGTGTCGGCGAGGTCGGCCTGGAACCTCTCCATGGCCGCACGCAGCTCGGGATCGGTGACCGCGAGGATGCGCACGGCCAATAGCCCGGCGTTGCGGGAGCCGCCGATCGACACGGTGGCCACCGGCACGCCCGCCGGCATCTGCACGATTGACAACAGCGAATCCATACCGTCGAGGTGTTTGAGAGGCACCGGCACACCGATGACCGGAAGGGGAGTGACCGACGCCAGCATTCCCGGCAGGTGGGCCGCCCCTCCGGCGCCGGCGATGATGACCTGCACACCACGATCAGCGGCCTCATGGCCGAAGGCGATCATGGCGTCGGGGGTGCGGTGCGCCGAGACGACCCGGACCTCGCGGTCGATGCCGAACTCATCGAGCACCTCGGCCGCCCCCTGCATGGTGGGATAGTCCGAGTCGCTGCCCATGACAATGGCGACGCTCATCGATGTTGCTCCTTAGGGGACAAGTTCAGGGCCGGGAGGGGACCGGGTCGCCGAGGCGAGCCACCGCCTCGTGGGCGATCTCGCGGGCCGCCTCGACGGTGTCGGCCATCACGGTCACATGGCCGAGCTTACGGCCGGGCCGTGGCCCCTTGCCGTAGAGGTGCACTGCCACCTCGGGTAGGCCCAATGCCGCCGACAGGTGCTGGTGAGGATCGCGTCCGGTGTCGGCGCCGAGGATGTTGGCCATGACCACCGCGGGAGCCCGGGTGGCGGTGGCCCCGAGAGGTAGGGATGCGACGGCGCGGAGATGGTTGGCGAACTGGGAGGTGACGGAGCCTTCGATCGTCCAGTGGCCCGAGTTGTGGGGACGGGTGGCGACCTCGTTGATGGTGACCTTGCCCTTTGACACGAACAGCTCGACCGCGATCACCCCTACCGCTCCGACCACTTCAGCCACCCGTCGCCCGACCTCGAGAGCGGTGGCTTCGATCTCGGGCGGGATGCGGGCCGGGACGATGGTCTCCCGGCAGATGCCGTCGACCTGAATCGACTCAATGACCGGATATTCGATTGCAGTTCCGTCGGCGCGCCGGGCGATCAGAACGGCCAGTTCGAGGTCGAGGTCGAGGAGCTCTTCGACCAGTAGCTCGGGGTGGGAAAGGTCGGGCCCTTCGGCTTGGGCTCCGTCAGCGCTTCGACCGGCGATGTCGCTCAGTACGGCTTCGAGCGCGGCCGGGCTGTCGATGATCCAGACCCCGCGGCCGTCGTATCCGCCTCGCGCCGTCTTGATGACCACCGGCCATCCCAACTCTGCCGCTGCCGACTGGGTGGCGCGGATGTCGCTGGTGAGCCGATGGCGGGGGAGTGGCAGCTCGGCAGCAGCGAAAGCTCGGCGCTGGTGGGCCTTGTCGGTGGCAAAGGCCAAGGCATCGGCAGGAGGATGGACATCGACACCTTGGGCGGCCAGGTCTCGAAGGGCATCGAGGTTCACCAGTTCGTGGTCGACGGTGATGACCTGACAGCCGACAGCAAAGCGCTCTAGGTCGGCGGCCGAGTGCGGGTCGCCGATGCCAACTGAGGGACTGACCAGGGCGGCGGAGTCGGTAGGGGTGGCAGCCATGATCCGCAGAGGCAATCCGAGCCCGATGGCAGCCTGGTGGGTCATGCGAGCCAACTGGCCGCCGCCGATCATGCCGATGATGGGGAGCTCCTGGGGGGTGAGATCAGAAGAGGCAGACATCACCAGAAGCGTCCCACACCGGACGCCGCATGGTTGTCACCGAATGGTGTGGCTCAGAGCTTGCGCAGCACCGTTACGACTCGGCCGTAGACCTGTACGTCGCTGGGGGCGAAGTACATGGGCTCAAGGGCTGGGTTGGCCGGGAACAGCACGCACTTGTCGCCGTCGACACCCCAGGTCTTGACCGTGGCCTCATCGCCAGGGATTCCGGCCACGACGATGTCGCCGGGTCGGGGAATCGGCTGGACGCGAGCGACGACGTAGTCACCGTCGAGGATGCCGGCGTCGATCATCGAGTCGCCGCGTACGCGGAGCATGAACAGGTCGCCTTCGCCGGTGAGGTCGGCCGGAAGGGGCATGGTCTCTTCGATGTTCTGTTGCGCCAGTACGTCGGTGCCGGCAGCGACGTCGCCGACCAGCGGCACGTGGCGGACCGGACGCCGCTCGACGTTGGGACCTGATGCAGCATCCCATCGCACCTCGATGGCACGAGGTTTGGTTGGGTCACGCCGGAGATAGCCCATCTTCTGGAGCGTCCCGAGGTGGGCGTGAACCGTGGACGGCGAGTTGAGGCCCACCGCTTCGCCGATCTCTCTCACCGAAGGGGGATAGCCCCGATCACGCATGTGCGCGTCGATGGTTTCGAGTATCTCTCGCTGTCGTTCAGTGAGCTGAGCCTCGGTCATTGGGTGGTTTCCCTTCAGGTATCGAACGCCTGTTGCACAGCGTAACTCGGGCGGCTTCGCCTGGCAAACATTTGTTCGGAAGAAGCCTTGACGGCGAACGGTTGTTCGTGGTTGAGTGAGTGCTCGAACAACCGTTCGTCGAACGATAGTTCTACCAGTCCGACTCGATCGGCCCGTGGATGGTCCCAAGCGCCAGCTCTCCTGTCCCGGTTCGCCGTCACTGTCACACCCCTTGGAGATGATGTCGCCATGGTTGCTGTCACTACCGATTCACCCCGCTACATCGCTCCTCGTGCTCGCACTACCCGGGGCTCAGGTGCGTCCTTGCATCTGGTCCAAGGGTCTCGCGGCGAGTACGTCCTTTCCCCGCTCGGACGAGTTCTGCTCGTGCTGGCTGCGGCCACCGTTGTGGTGGCGGTTGCCGTGGCCAGCGCAGCATTTGGTCGCATGCTTGACTCGCATCGCGGAATCCCCGAACTCGGCGCATCTCCCGCCGCCACCGCCCAGCCCTAGGCCCGGTTCGATTCGGTAAGCCAATGGGCGGCCACGCGGGCGGTGGACCGGCCCGCGGGGGTAGCGAGAGACGGTCGGGCGGTAGACCGTCCGTCGGTGGATGCAACGGGGGTAGCTGGGGTAGCGTCGCTTCGGTGAGGTGTCCAGCCTGTGGCAACGTCGACGACAAGGTTGTCGATTCGCGCCAAGCCGACGATGGTTCTTCCATTCGTCGCCGTCGGCAGTGCCTGGTTTGTTCGCGGCGCTTCACCACCTTCGAGCGGCTAGAGGAGTCACCACTGGTGGTGCTCAAGCGCTCAGGCGATCGTCTGCCCTTCGAGCGATCCAAGGTGATCGTCGGTGTTCGCGCCGCCGCTACCGGCCGGCCCGTCTCTGACGACCAGATCGAGAACCTGACCACCCAGGTCGAGGACCGGTTGCGCCTCATGGGTGGCGAGGTCACCAGCGACGAAATCGGCCTCAGCGTGCTCGAGTTGTTGCGCGAGCTCGACGGCGTCGCCTATGTCCGTTTCGCCAGCGTCTACAAGGACTTCGACGACCCCGCCGACTTTGAGCGCGAGGTGGCGGTCCTCACCAAGGCCACCGAACCCAAACGGCACTGAGTGGCCGGAGCCCGACCCGCTAGGTCAGGGCTTTCGGATGTAGCGAAGCAGAAGTTCGCCCTCATAGAGCCAGGCCCGGGCAAGGTCGAGCTGCAGCAAGTGGTCGAGAGCGGGACCCACCGCGGCGCGGGTGGACGCGCCCACCGCCAGGAGGGGAGCGACGGTGAGGCACCACTCGTCGACCAGGTCGGCCCCGATGAGCACGCCGTTGAGGGTCGGCCCACCCTCGGTGAGGATCATCGAAGT
>CAZEFG010000178.1:0-5528 GCA_964511355.1 uncultured Iamiaceae bacterium | reverse complement strand
AATCGAGATAGCGGGTGAGTTGTTCGACACCGTCGATCTCGCCGCGGCGTTTGACCTCGATGGCCACCAGAGCGCCGTCGGCCGCCCGGCACATCAGGTCGACGGGCCCGATGTCGGTGGGGTACTCCCGGCGGATGAGTGCCAGGCCCTCGGCGATGCTGGCCGGCCGGTCGGCCAGCAACTCTTGGAGATGAGCCTCGACGCCGTCCTTGGTGAGGCCTGGATCGACCCCCAGATCGTGGCTGGTGTCGGAGATGACCTCATCGATGGTGATGGTCAGGGTCTCGCCCTTGGGGTTGGTGACCGTCCACTCGCCGTCGCCTTCGACCAGCACATTCGGTGCGTTCATCCAGTTCAACGGCTTGTAGGCACCTCCGTCGGCATGAATCGCCACACAGCCGTCGGCTTTGACCATGATGAGGCGGGTGGCCATGGGCAGGTGGGCGGCCAGCCGACCGACATAGTCGACTGAGCAACGGGCGATCACGAGACGCATCGGACCGAACCTAGTGGACCAGGGTGTGGCGTCGGCCCCGCCGAACCGCGGGGACCGCAATACTGGCTGCAGTATCGGCAAGGTCAGCCGGGAGGACGTGTGGACAACATCGAGCAGTTGGTCAGGACACGATTGCGGAGCCTGCGCACCACCCTCGGCCTGTCGCTCGACGAGCTGGGGGCGCGGACCAACCTGAGCGCCTCCACCATCAGCCGCATCGAGACCGGCAAGCGGACCATCAGCCTCGACGTGCTGGTGCCCTTGGCTCAGGCCTTGGGGGTCGACCTCGACGCCCTGATGGAGGTCGAAGGAGACGACGACGTGGTGATTCGTCCCACGGCCAACCGACACCACGGTTACACGACCTGGATGCTCACCCGGCCGACCAGTCGACTCATCGCGCTGAAGATGCGGTTGGAGCCGGGTCCGGTGATGCCTGAGCAGCGGGTCCACCCCGGCCACGACTGGTTCGTGGTTCTCGAAGGGCGGGTCCGCCTGGCTCTCGGCGAGCGTGAGGTGATCGTCGAGACCGGCGAAGCGGCCGAGTTCGCCACCATGACACCCCACGCCATGGTGGCCATCGATCACCCGGCTGAGATCGTGATGGTCGTCGACCGTGACGGACAGCGCGCCCACGCGCACCACGACACCAGCGCCTAGGAAGGTTCGGTGCCTCGCTGACGGAACCGCTGGCGGATCAGTTCGCGGCGGGCCTGGAGATCTCGGTAGGTGAGGGTGGGATGGTCAGCGGGATCAACCCCGAAGGTGGCCTTCACCCCCGACAGGTCGAGATCTACGTGACGGGGGTCGACCCCAATATCGCCCGCGATGGCGGCCCCGTGGGTGGTGGCGAAGTACGTGGCGATGTTGGTGATCTCGGCGAACAGGTCGAGGTCGGGGGCCAGACGGGCGATTGCTCCGTCGAGGAACACCATGTTCTTGACGAACAACATCAGTTCCTTCGGCATGCGGGCGCCGTAGGCCAACAGCGCCTTCACCACCTGCTGGATCTCAGAGATCAGTTCCTCGGGCGTGAGGGCGGTGGGGTCGAGGGGAGCTCGATCGAGGCCGAGGTCGTCGACGACAGCGTCGAGGTCGGTGTCGGGGGGTAGCGCCCCCAGATCACGCAAGGCGGCGAGCTGGCCGACGATGTTGTTGGTCGAGGCACTGAGCAGGAGACGGAGGAAGGCTTGGCGGCGAGGCTGGTCGAGGCGCCCGGTGATGCCGAAGTCGAGCAGGGCAGTGCGGCCATCGGCCAACACCAGCAAGTTTCCGCCGTGGAGGTCGCCGTGGAACAGGCCATGAAGCATGCACCCCTCCATGAAGCCGATCATCCCCGTTCGCACGATCGCCTCGGTGTCGATCCCGGCATCGCGCATGCCCACCACATCGTCGAAAGCGAACCCTTCGAGCCGTTCCATCACCAGGACTCGGCGGGTGACCAGCGTGGGGTGGGGTCGGGGGATGACGTAACCCCGTTGGCCAAGCTGGGCGAACGACATGGCGACGTCGAGCATGTTCTGGGCTTCGAGGCGGAAGTCGAGCTCCTCGGTGATCGTTTGGGCGAACAACTCGACCAGTGCCGGAGGGTTGGCCAAGGCAGTGACGGGGATGCGCCCCACCAGGAACGGCGCCAGCCAAGCCATGACTTCGATGTCGCGCCGCACCACCTGCTGGACCTGGGGCCGCTGCACCTTGACCACCACTGACTCGCCGGTGCGCAGTGTGGCCTCGTGGACCTGGGCGATCGAGGCGGCGGCCAGAGGGGTGCGGTCGAACGAGGAGAACACCGATTCGAGCGGCGCCCCGAGATCCTCTTCCACTACTCGACGCACGGCCGAGAACGGCTCGGCCGGAACCTGGTCGCGGCACTTCTTGAACTCGTTGACCAACTCGTCGGGAAACAGCCCCTCACCCGAGGAGATGATCTGGGCCAACTTGATGAAGGTTGGACCGAGGGCCTCGATGGCGATCCGCATTCGGCGAGATAGGCCCGCCCGCCGGATCGAGCTGTCAGGGGAGCTTCGCTCGTTGCGGTGCCATCCGATCAGAGCGATGCCGAAGTGGCCGACGACTCGGATCGAACGCCCCAGCGGCGGGGTTCGGCGCCGAGCAAGGAGCTTGGGCACCTCACGGTGGGTCAGGTAGCGGATGGTGGGCTCAACCCGTCGCCAGGTCATCTGATCGGGTTCGACAAGCCACGGACCGTGGTCCGAAAAGGCCCCTACCGCGAGATCGGCAGGGCGGCCGTCCGAAGTCTCTACCTCCACACCGATTCCTCTTCGCGTTCGATGCGGTCGCCAACCATGCTGCGGACCAGGTTGATGATGTCGGGCGCGTACTCGGGGCGACAGATCAACAGGTCAGGCAGCCACGGGTCGGGGCGGTTGAAGCGCATGGGGCTGCCGTCGATGCGTGACACGTGCAGTCCGGCCGCAGCCGCCACCGCTACCGGCGCGCACGAATCCCACTCGTACTGGCCTCCGGCGTGGGCGTAGATGTCGGCTTCGCCTCGCACGACCGCCATGGCCTTGGCCCCCGCTGAGCCCATGGGTACCAGCACCCCGCCGAGCGTGTCGGCGATCTCGTAGGTGACAGCGGCAGGTCGACTGCGGCTGACCACCAGACGGGGCGGGCCGTCGAGCCGATCCGGGAATGGGGGAGCGGGCCGGGTGCTGAAGGTGACTCCTGCGGCGGGCAGCGCGACCGCTCCGGCGATCGGCAGGTGGTCCTCCGCCAAGGCAACGTGGACGGCCCAGTCAGGGCGGGGGTGGTCGCCGAACTCTCGGGTGCCGTCGAGGGGATCGACGATCCAGGCCCGGTTGGCGTTCATGGCGTAGGGATGGTCCCGGCCCTCCTCTGACAGCACGGCGTCGTCGGGGCGCAACTCGTCGAGGGCGGCGATGATCAGGTTGTGGGCCTGGCGGTCGCCTTCCTCTTCGAGGGCCCAGTTCGGAGCACCAGCCGCGGCCAGCTCGGCCCGCAAGGCGAGCAGGAGCTCACCCGCCGCGGTTGCCACCTGGTGAGCGACCAGGTGGTCGTCGGGCGGATGCTCGGCGGGATCAGCCCCAGGGGCGGGGTTGGGCCCGGCGGCAGGCGGCGACGCGTCGCTCAACTGCGGACCAGAGGCTTGTACTTGATGCGATGGGGCTGGTCGGCTTCGACCCCCAGCTCCTTCTTACGGAATGCTTCGTACTCGCTGAAGTTGCCCTCGAACCAGCGAACCTGCGAGTTGCCCTCGAAGGCGAGAACGTGGGTGGCCACCCGGTCGAGGAACCAACGGTCGTGGCTGATGATGACCGCGCAACCAGGGAATGCTTCGAGGGCGTCCTCGAGGGCACGCAAGGTGTCGACATCGAGGTCGTTGGTGGGCTCGTCGAGCAACAAGACGTTGCCCCCGGTGGTAAGGACCTTGGCCAGGTGAACACGGTTGCGTTCACCACCGGAGAGCTCGCCGACCTTCTTTTGTTGGTCGGCGCCCTTGAAGTTGAAACCGGCCACATAGGCGCGTCCGTTGACCTCCCGGTTGCCCACGACGATGGTGTCGGTGCCGCCGGTGATCTCCTCGTAGACCGTGCGGTTGCCATCGAGGACATCGCGGGATTGGTCGACGTAGGCCAACTCGACGGTGGGGCCGATGCGCAGCTCGCCCTTGTCGGGCTCCTCGCTGCCGGTGATCATCTTGAACAGGGTGGTCTTGCCTGCTCCGTTGGCGCCGATGATGCCGACGATGCCGGCCCGGGGCAGCTTGAACGACAGGTCCTCGATGAGGAGGCGGTCGCCGAATCCCTTGTAGAGGTTGTCAGCCTCGATCACCACGTCGCCGAGGCGGTTGCCCGCCGGAATGGTGATCTGGAGCTTGTCGGCGGCTCGGTCAGCCTCTTGGGCCTCGGCCAACAGCGACTCGTAGGCGCTGAGGCGAGCCTTGCCCTTGGCCTGACGGGCCTTGGGTGCCATACGGACCCATTCGAGCTCGCGGGCCAGAGTGCGCTGACGGGCCGACTCGGTCTTTTCCTCCTGAGCGAGGCGCGCCTGCTTCTGTTCGAGCCAGGCCGTGTAGTTGCCCTCGAACGGGAAGCCGCGACCGCGGTCGAGCTCGAGGATCCAGCCGGCCACGTTGTCGAGGAAGTAGCGGTCGTGGGTGACCGCCACGACGGTGCCCGAGTAGTCGGCGAGGAACCGTTCGAGCCATGCCACCGACTCGGCGTCGAGGTGGTTGGTCGGTTCGTCGAGCAGCAACAGGTCGGGATGCGAAAGAAGCAGACGGCACAGGGCCACCCGACGACGCTCTCCGCCTGACAGGTTGGTGACCTCGGATTCACTGGGCGGCAGCCGCAGGGCGTCCATGGCGATCTCGACGGTGCGCTGCAGGTCCCAGGCGTTGGCGGCTTCGATCTTGGCTTCGAGATCGGCCTGTTCGGCCCCGAGTTTGTCGTAGTCGGCGTCGGGATCAGACCAGCCGGCGAGGACCTCTTCGTAGCGGGTGAGCAGCGCAGCGGTGGCACCAACGCCGTCCATGACGTTGCCAAGGACGTCCTTGCTCTCGTCGAGCTGGGGTTCCTGCTCGAGATAGCCGACGGTGAAACCGCGAGTGAGCCTGGCTTCGCCGGTGTAACCGTCGTCGACGCCGGCCATGATCCGCAGCAGGGACGACTTGCCGGAGCCGTTCGACCCGATCACGCCGATCTTGGCACCGGGGTAGAACGAAAGACTGATATCGGAAAGCACGGTGCGGTCGGGGGGATAGAACCGCGAAACCTTGTGCATGGTGAAGATGAACTGGGCGCTCATGAGAGCCGACACTACCGCCGTAGTTGCCAGAGTCCTGACCCGGACGCGGCGATGCCCCGGCGAGTGAGCCGGGGCATCGTCAGGGCTGGGTGGCTCAGGCCTTCTTGGCGGGTGCCTTCTTGGCCGGGGCCTTCTTCGCGGGCGTCTTCTTGGCGGCGGTCTTGGCCGGAGCCTTCTTCGCTGCGGTCTTGGCGGGTGCCTTCTTGGCGGGTGCCTTCTTGGCGGCGGTCTTGGCGGGTGC
>CAZEFG010000177.1:0-5548 GCA_964511355.1 uncultured Iamiaceae bacterium | reverse complement strand
ACGCGGAGCTTGGCGCGGAAGTCCCGCCCTCGTAGCTCAGGGGATAGAGCAACCGCCTCCTAAGCGGTAGGTCGCGCGTTCGAATCGCGCCGAGGGCGCCAGTTTCCTGCTTGACGTTGGGCCATGGCGGCCGGCCCGCCGGTCAGGGAAGGTTGCGCAGCACCCGACTGTCGGCGAGGGTCGCGTTGGGTCCGAACCCGGCGTAGTAGAGGCCCTTGGCGCCGCACTCACACTCCAGAGCGAGCAGGATGGTTTCGTCAGAGGGGTTGGTGGCGCCCTCGTAGCGGACCGTCTCGTGGATCTTCATCTCGCTCGGATCATGCTCGTGGTCACAGGCGCTGCAGAGGAACACGCCTTCCTCGGTGGCGCCGAAATCGAGGGTGTAGCCGACGGCCCTCAGTCGCTGAGCAGCCTCTGGAATCGTCTCCATCATCGAGCCAGGGCCGAGATCGCTCACGAGGTCCGGGGGAAGGCCCTTGGTAGGAGCGCCCTTGGCGGCGGTGTGAATCTGTTCTTCGCTCATGGAAGGGGTTCCTCCTGTCGGTGACCCCCTCCTTCTACCACCCTGGGTCAATGAATCACCTGGAACTGCGGATTCTGGCAGGTAGATATTGGCAAGCGTTACATAACGATATATCGTGATGTGCATGAACGAATACACTTCAGAACAAGGCGGGTGGAGCAGCTCCTCCGCTCACGAATCTTTCGACCGGAGCGGGCGTTCCGGCCGAGGGCCAAGGTCCCGGGGCCCCGGTCGAGGCCTCCCTGGGCGAGGCGGAGGCAGGGGCGGAGGCGGCCGGCCTCGGGGTCGGACCCGCGACGGCCGCATGCGCCGAGGCGACGTACGGGCAGCGCTGCTCATCGCCCTGCTCGACGGCCCGGGCCACGGCTACGAACTGATCGGACGCATCGAGACCAAAGCCGAGGGCCGTTGGCGGCCCAGCCCGGGCTCGGTCTATCCCGCCCTTCAGGCCCTGGCCGACCAGGATCTGGTCACCTCCACCGAGGCCGACGGCAAACGCATCTTCGAGCTGACCGAAGCCGGCCGCACCGAGGCCGGCGAACGCATCACCACCGGCGGTCTCCCGTGGGAGGAGACCCCCTCCGAGCGGGGCGCGCTTCACGCCGAGGTTCGTACGCTCAGCTTCGCAGCCAAGCAGGTGGCGATGGTCGGCAGGCCCGAGACCGTCGCCCAGGCCACAACCATCATCCGCGAGGCCCGCCAGGCCCTCTACCAGCTGCTCGCTGAGGCCTGATCTCCCAGTGCACCAGCTCAGGAAGGGAATGGCTCTCACCCACCCAGGGTTGGAAAGGCCATGACCATTGACTCCGACCTCAAAGCACTCGCCACCGCGCGCAACTTCGCCGCCCTCGCCACCCTCTCCGCCGACGGCCAGCCCCGTAACCACATGATGTGGGTCGACGCCGACGACGAGAACCTACTGATCAATACCGAGATCGAGCGCGCCAAGTTCAAGGACATGGAGCGCGACCCGCGGGTCACCGTCACCGTCATCAACGCCGAGAACCCCTACCAGTACATCGAGGCCCGCGGCCGGGTAGTCGACGCCGTTCGGGGCGACGAAGCCATCGCCCACATCAACGCCATTTCCCAGCGCTACACCGGCAGCGACTACGCCAACCCCATCGGCAGCGACCGGGTCCTGGTGAAGATCCGCCCCGAGCAGATCCACAAAAACGGCATCTAGCCCGAGCACCAGAGTCGCCGTCGCCCGGTGCGGTGGTACCGTCGTCAGCATCATTCGAGCAAGGATGAAAGGCGGCGATGAGCGACGTCATCGAGCTGGACGAAGGCCACACGATCTACCACATCTACGGGCTGAGAACTCGCGGCGAGGAGATCCTCGTACACGCCAATCGTCTTCATGCCCAGCTCGAAGAGCGCGGCGCCGCCGCCAACGCGGCCCTCGCTGATTTCGAGGGCCCGATCGCCGTCCAGTTCCACACGTCGGTCAAGGATGTACACGGAGCGGTGGCCGTCCTGGCCCGCACCGTCGCCGCCGCCGCCGCGACCTGCCTCAACTTTCCCAGTCCAGGCTCAGCCCCGTATCCATCCACGCCTCACGTGGTTGAGCCCGCGTTGGCTGGCATATTTTCGGCTGATCCGCTCCCGCTACGACACTTCGCCACCGCCACTCCGGAATGGGACAGCGTCGCTCGGCAGGCCGGTCAGGCAGTCGATCTCAACGGGGTCACCGCCACCAGCACCGCCCGGCGATTCGTCCCCGATCCCGTCACCGGCGTTCCCACCGAACACCGAGACCCGCCCGTCCCGATCGATCCCGCGACCCTGGTGTCCCTACCATCGGCGGGCACCATCACCGCCATGGTCGTCACCAAATCGGCGGCCGTCGGCGAGCTGGCGGGCCTCACCGCCAACGCCGTGGAGACCGCCGACACGCCTGCGGGGATCTTTGCCTGGGTGCGTCTGCTCGGGTTCGCTCTCGCTCTGAAGCAGTCGGCCGGTCTCGCCCCCAAGGAGTACGCCGACCAACTGCGGGACTACTGGCTGAGCCAAGCCTACGAAAGGGCCGGGATCGACCCCGACACCTGGGACCCAAGCCTCGGCGCCTACGCCAACATGCCCAACATCGAGGCCGTCTACCGGTACTACGGCGAGCTCTACCTGGCCTTTCCCCACCTCGAATGGGCGGGTATGGCCAACCTCATCGGGGCCTCTTTCGCCGGCGGTTTCCTCGACCTCAACATGTTGCGGAACTTCGCCCACGCCGCGGCCGGACCCGAATGGCTGCCCACGCCACTTGACTCGCTGCCGGGTTCTCCCGTCCCCTATCTCGAGGACCTCGGAAATCTCACCGCCGAAGAGCTTCGCTTCTACGAAGTCACCTTCCTGCAGATGCAAAAAGACATCTTCATCGACGCCGCCGTCATGCACGAGGCCTATCTCTCGGGCGGCTTGCCGGCGATTCGCACCCTGCGCGACGCCGGGATCATCGACGATGCGGCCGTCTCGGCCTGGGCCCTGATCCACCGCGGCCGACTGTCAGGCAACGGTGCCCAGGTTTCCCGCGGGAACACGATGCTGCTCGACCGCGAACAGAACCAGATCATCCGGGACTCCTACGACGACATGTACAACCGGTATCCGTCAGGCCCGGCGGTCACCTACGCCATGACCATCGCCGGGCAACCCTCGATTCCCGGCGCGAAGAGCATGGCCGATGTGTACCCGCTCGAGGTCACCGTTCCGATCGTCCCCACCGACATCGGTTTCACCACCCCCCACCGCCTCGGCACCCCCCGGTCGGTGCTGGGGCAGGAGATCCCCTCGTTCAGTTTCGGTATCCCGACGCTCACCGTCGAGATCCCCGAAACCGACTTCGTGGTGCGTACCCCCCTGCCCGATGGCAACGTCGCATCGCAGAACACCCGGTGGCGTCTGATCATCGACGACACTCTCCCCGCCTACCAGTCGCTGCTGGCCGACGACCCCGACCTCGCCCGAGAGCTGATCGCCACGCCCCTCAGCGAGCGAATCGACGACTATCGACTGGAGAGGCGGATCGGCCCGATCCTGCACGACCTGGCCACCGACTGGGACGTGTACCTCGACACCGATCCCGATGACTGAACCCCGAACTCGTTTCCCCACCCATGGGCACCCTCGCCCGCCATGGCGCGCCGTTCTGGCAATCGCGGCGCTGTGCATCGTCACCGGAGGCTGTATGGAATACCGATCGAGCCAACCGGACCAAGTTCAGGCGGTCCTCGAAGACAACTCGGTCACCTACGACCTGCGGGAGCCACCCACCCGTGCCGACGTCGGACTCCAGGAGGGCCAGCCGGTGGTGGCCATCGACAACGCTGGCGGCACACCGCCCATCGACGTAACCGTCATCTTGCGGGACGGCACCAACGTCGAGCTCGAAACCAGCGTCATCAACATCACCGCGTGGAGCGAGGACGACACCGACGTCGACCCCAACTCGATCGAGCTCAGCCGCAGCTTCACCTCCGCCGACGATGCTGCTGAATACCTCCTGGCCTTCGCCGATGTCCTGCAACTCGACCGGTCCGACATCGAGTCATGGCGGACCGAGGCCGCCAGGATGATCACCGACGCCGACGCCGCGGCCAACCCATCGTCGTTCAACCAGGACTTCAAGGGTCTGAGGGACGGCGACCTACGGGTGAATGCCCAAGCCACCACGTTCGCTACACGCGGGCGGGTCGGCATCAGCGTCCGCTTCCTTTGGGGCTCCTTCTGGGAACTGGCCGACTAGAGAGCCGACCTTTCCGCGCACGTGCCGAGCGGCTCAGGGGCGGCGCCAGAGCGCGAAGGGCAGGATCAGGCCCGAACCCGCCGCTCGTAGGCCTTCGGCCACGACTGTCATCGTCCAGCCTGAACGCAGACTGTCGTCGACGACCAGTCCGGGCCCGTCAGGAAGCGGCGAGCCGTCGTCCCGCCCGAACTCGAAGGCATCGATGACGTTGGCCGCCTGGGTGGCCGAGTTGTCCATCTCGGCTTGGGGCCGCGCATCGGTGCGAACCCGGCGAACGGCATCGACCAGTTCCATCTTGCCGATCTCGGCCAAGCGTTCGGCCAACCCCTGCACCAACAACGGGCGGGTCCGCGACGGCACCCAGGTGACCCAGGTGGGGCGGCGACCCCATGGCCACGCCTTGAGACAGGCTGCCACTCCGCGCAACAGGGTGTCGTCGGGCCTCTGGTCGGTCCCGGCGAACAGAGGCGCCAATACCTCCGCCCACCCCGGGTCGTTGGCGTAGGCCAAGGCGCGGCCCTCCTCGGGGCGCAGGTCGACCGGGATGTTGCCGCGTCGACCCTCGCCGCCGCGAGGCCATTGCTTACGGGGCTCAAGCACCACGACCGCCCGACGCAGCTCGGATTGGGCGGCGGCCACCGCCTCGGCATCGACACCGCCATCGAGTCGCTGTCCGGTGCAGTTGTCGCAGCGGCCACAGTCGTCGGCGTCGAAGTCGTCGAGCTGTTCGCGCAGGAACCGCAGGCGGCATCCGCTGGTGGCCTGGTAGTCACGCATGGCCTGCTGCTCGGCCTGGCGCGCCAATGCAAGCGCGGCATACCGCTCGTGGTCGTACTCCCACGCCTGTTCGGTGCGGTACCACCCCGACCCCTCGCGGTCGACCGCCCCTTCGACATCGAGCACCTTGAGCAGAGCTTCGAGCCGACCGCGCCGCAGGTTCACCATCGCCTCAAGATCGGGGATCGAGCACGGTCCGTGCCGTTCGAGCACCCGCAGCACCTCGGCCACCGTCTCGGACCCTGGCATGGCCGTGGCGTCGAAGTAGGCCCAGATGTCGGCCTCGGTGCTGGTGGGCAACAACACGACCTCAGCGTCGACCTGGCCACGGCCCGCCCGCCCGACCTGTTGGTAGTAGGCAATGGGCGACGACGGTGAACCCAGGTGAACCACGTAGGCCAGGTTGGGGTTGTCGTAACCCATACCGAGCGCAGAGGTGGCCACCACACAGGCCAGATCGCCGGTGTCGAGCGCTGCCTCGATGCGCTCTCGCTCGTCGGCTGGGG
>CAZEFG010000176.1:0-5564 GCA_964511355.1 uncultured Iamiaceae bacterium | reverse complement strand
CATGACCCGCCGCCAGCTCCGCAGTTCGGTGCGGTGGGAGGCCGCCATCATCTCGCTGGTGGGCACCTTCTTGGGTCTGCTTCTCGCCCTCGGCCTCAGCTTCACCCTGTCCCGCGGTCTGCGCAGCCAGGGGCTCACCGCCTACGCCATCCCGGTCACTCAGTTGGTGGTCATCGTGGTCCTGTTCGCCCTCCTCGGGGTCGTGGCCAGCATCCTTCCGTCCCGCCGGGCGTCTCGCCTAAAGATTCTCGACGCCATCGCCACCGACTGATCAGTCCTCGCGATTTTGCCTGGGTCGCCATGAGCGATGATCGATCCATGACCCTGGTGGACCAGTAGCCAGATGCTCCGCCACACCTTCAAGGCGGCGTGGGCGCACAAGCGCCGCATGATCTCCACCGTTCTGTCGATCCTGCTCGGGGTCGCCTTCATGGCGGGCACCCTCGTTCTAGGCGACACGCTCGACCGGTCCTTCGATGAGATGTTCGGTGAGGTTCTGCTCGAGACCGACGCCGAGGTCCGAGGACCGGTGTTGCTCGACACCGGCTTCGGCAAGCTCTACGAACCACTCGACGGGTCGCTGGCCAAGGCGGTGGCGGCGGTCGAAGGAGTCGACGCGGTCGGACCGTTCGTCGAGGTTCGGGGAGTGCGGGTGCTCGACGCCGAGGGCGAACCGGTCGGGGCCGAGACCGGGCCCCCCACCCTGTTGCACTCCTACATCGAGGATCAGGCCCTGTCTGGCATCGAGATCACCGAGGGCCGCGCCCCGGCGGCGGCGAGCGAACTGATGATGAACGTTAGGGCTGCCCGCGACGGTGGCTTCTCGGTCGGGGACCCCGTCGAAGTGTTGACCGTCCAGGGCGTCCGCTCCTTCGAGTTGGTCGGCATCAACCGCATCGGGGGTCGCGACAGCGCCTTGGGCGCGGTGACGATCAACGTGTTGTTGCCGGTGGCCCAGGAGATCAACGACCAGCCCGGGCGCCTCACCTCGCTTTCGGTCAGGGCCGACTCGATCAGCCCGGCCGAGCTGGTCGAGCGGCTGGAAGCCGCAATCGACCCCGACGACAACCTCGAGATCGACACCGGCCAGCAGATCGCCGGCGAGATGGCCGACAACGTCTCGCGGGGCCTGTCCTTCGTGTCACGGATCCTGTTGGTCTTCGCCTTCGTGGCGCTGGTCGTCGGCGCTTTCATCATCTTCAACACCTTCTCGGTGCTGGTGGCCCAACGAGGGCGGGAACTGGCATTGCTCCGGGCGTTAGGAGCCAGCCGGGCCCAAGTGCTGATGTCGGTGGTGGTCGAGGCGCTGGCGGTCGGAGCGGTGGCGGCTGGACTCGGAGTCGGCGCGGGTGTGGTGCTGGCCAGGGCCGTGCTGTCGCTGCTCGACCGCGTCGGCCTCGACCTTCCCACCGGCGAGGTCATCGTCACCGCCGGCACCGTCGCCGTGGCCCTGGTTGGTGGCGTGGTCGTCACCGCCGCGTCGGCGCTGGTCCCCGCCTACCGGGCAACCAGGGTGTCGCCGCTGGCCGCCCTTCGCGACGTCGCCCACGAAGACACCGGACGATCCCGCCTCCGTGTGGCGATAGGAATAGCGTTGGTCGTTGCCGCCGGGGTCGGAGCCATCCCTGCGTTCGGACCCGACCCAGACACAGGCTCGATGCAGCTGGTCGGAGTCTCAGTTTTCGTGCTGCTGGTGGCCCTCATCGTGCTCGGCCCGGTGATCGCCCGCCCGCTCGCTCTCGGACTTGGGGCTCCTCTACGCCGGTGGCGGGGGACCACGGGCAGCCTCGCCCGCCAGAACGCAGCCCGCAGCCCCAAACGCACGGCTTCGACCGCGGCCGCCCTGATGATCGGGGTCGGACTTGTGTCGTTCATCTACATCTTCACGGCCTCGGCCCGCACCTCGATCGATGCCGAACTCACCCGGGGGCTCAATGCCCAGTACATCGTGCGCGCCACCGCCTTCGACCTCGGCCTGCCCCCGTCGTTTGCGGCCGACGTCCGCCAGGTCGAAGGAGTAGCCACCGTCTCGTCGGTCCAGGCCTGGTTCGCCACCGTCGAGACCGGCGACGAGGCGGACGAACCGATCAACACCTTCGTCTCGGCGATCGACCCGGCCAGCCACGGTCGGGTGATCGAGGCGACCATGGCCGAGGGCGAACTGGCGGACCTGCGACGCGGCACCGTCCTGGTCGACCGGCGGATAGCTCGCGAGAACGGGGTGGCCATGGGCGACACGATCACCGTCACCGTGATCACCGGGGAGCAGCGGGACCTCACCGTGGCCGCGATCGGCGACGATCCGATGCTGCTCGGCGGCGGGTGGGTCGTCACCCAAGCCGACTGGGCCGAGCTGATGCCGAACGTGTTCGATGCCCAGGTGTACATCGCCACCGAGCCGGGCGCCGACGCCGACCAGGTGAGGGCCGAGATCGAGGAGTTGACCGGGGCCTTTCCCACCGTGGAGGTTCAGGACCGCCAGGAGTACATGGCCGGGATCTCATCGCGCCTCAACATGGTCCTCAACGTGTTGCTCGGCCTGCTCGCTCTGTCGGTGTTCATCGCCCTCGTCGGGATCGCCAACACCTTGTCGCTGTCGATCCACGAACGCACCCGTGAACTCGGGCTGTTGAGGGCGGTGGGGATGGCTCGGGCCCAGGTGCGAGCAGCCGTGCGGTGGGAAGCGGTCATCATCGCTCTGATCGGCACGGTGCTCGGGGTGGGGTTGGGGTTGGTGTCCAGCTACTTGCTGGTCGAGGCGCTCAAGAGCGAGGGACTCACCCGCTACTCGGTACCGGTCGGAACACTTCTCGTGGTGGCCATGGTGTTTGCCGTACTGGGGGTGCTGGCGAGCATCGTGCCCGCCCGGCGCGCCGCCCGTTTGGAGATCCTCGGCGCCATCGCCGCCGATTGACCACACGCGACGGCCAGCGCCGGACCACACTGGGAGCATGTCGAGCTCTGGTCCCAGCATCGGTGTGGTCATCGTCGGCGAGTCGACGGTGCGGACCCGAATCGAGGAGGAGATCGCCAGACGCGACGACCAGCTCGTGATCGGCTCGGTCGACGCCGACCAAGGGGTCGCTACAGCGGTTGGGCGCGCGCCCGATGTGGTCATCATCACCTCACCTCCCGGAGGCGACCCTGACATCGTCGAGCTGGGCCGGGCGATCGGGGCCGCTCTACCAGCAACGCGCATCCTGGTCGCGACCGATGGCGGATCGGCTGCCAACCCCGAAGGCCTGATCGATGCCTGGGTGTGCGGCGTGGTCGACCTCGCCGATGGGGTCTCGGTGGCTGATGCGGTCGAACAGGTCTTCCTGGGCGAGGCGATCCTCGATCCTCCGCTGGCGGGCGCGGTGTTGGCCCGTCACGGTCAGGGCGGCTCGGCCAACCGACTCACCGCCACCGAGGAGGAGGTGTTGAACCGGGTGGCCGCCGGAGACACCGTCGACGCCCTCGCCGCCGATTACGCCGTGACCGCCCGGCTCGTACGGCTCCACCTGGGCGGGGCGCTCGCCCGACTCCATCCTCAGGCTTGAATAGGACGCTAGGCGGTACTGATCGGCTCCGAACCGGTGGTGCACGCTTTTCCGGCAGCAGGTGATATCTACGGATAGCCTGAGGCCCAGACATCTCGCGGGCGCGAGCAAGAGCCAGTCATCTAGTGCCATCGATCAAACTCCGGTCGGAACCAAAGGACCCAAGGTGAAAGAGGGCTCCACACCCACTACGACTGATCCGCGTGCCCCCGAGCTGGTGGCCATAGAAGCCGAGAACGACCGCCTTCAGTTCCTGCTCGAAGCCAAGGCCGCGCTGAGCGAATCGATCGACCTCGACGGATGCCTCGATCGGCTCGCCAAGGTCAGCATCCCGCAGCTGGCCGACGGCATTTCGGTGCATCTACTCGACGAGGACGGCCGTCCCGAGCTCGTGTGGCTCGATCACCGCGACCCCGCACAGACCCAGCTGATCCGCGATCTGATCGACCGCTTCCCAGTCCGGCTCGACGACCCTGGCATCGGCACCACCTTGCGGCAGGGTTCCAGCGGGTGGATTCCCGAGATCAGCGACGCGGCATTGGCCAAGGCCGCCCACTCACCCGAGCATTTCGAGATGCTGAAGGCCGTAGCGATCACCTCGGGGCTTGCCGTCCCCCTGGTGGGGCCCGACGGAGTGTTCGGGGCCGTCACCTTCATAACTGGCGGCGGCCGTCACCTCACCACCGCCGACATCCAGCTCATCGAACAGCTGGTCTCGCGTGCCTCGGTCCTGCTGCGCAACGCCCAGCTCATGGAAGCGCGTGAGATCGACCGCAAGGCCAGCCGCTATCAGGCCGCCCTGCTTCAGACCATGGTCGAAGCCGGAGTCGACGGCATCCTGGCGGTCAGTCCCGACGGCGAGGTGCTGTGGCACAACCAGCGCTTCCTGCAGCTCTGGCACCTGGAGCCCGAGGTGGTCGACCAAGGCGACGAGGCCATCCTGGTGGCCACCGCCCAGCGGGTGCTCGACCCTGATGGCTACCTGGCCACCATTCGCGCCGCATACCACCAGCGCCCCGTGCACCATCATGATGAGGTCGAGCTGGCCGACGAGCGGGTGCTCGACCGGCACGGGTCCAGCCTGTTCGACCCCGACGGCGAGTACCTCGGCTTTCTCTGGAGCTTCCGCGACGTCACCCTCGACCGGGCCCGCACCCAGGCCATCGCCGAAGCCGGCGAGCGCTCAGCGGTGCTGGCCCGCACACTTCAGCAAAGCCTGCTCCCGCCGCAGCTGCCCCGCATCGCCGGGGTCGATCTGGCCGCTCGGTACCACGCCGCGGGCGAAGGCCTCGAAGTGGGGGGCGACTTCTACGACGTGTTCCCCGTCGGCGACGACTGGATGCTGGTGGTGGGCGACGTATGTGGAACCGGCGCCGAGGCCGCCACCATCACCGCGCTGGCTCGTTACACCATTCGGGCGGCCGCCAACCACGACTACGACCCCGCGGCCGCCATCGCCGAACTCAACAAGGTGATGGTGACCGACACCGACTTCTCATCCGGTCACAGCCGCTTCGCCACAGTGTGCTGCATCCGTCTCCGCGTCGTGCCCGAGGGGCTGGCGGTCGACGTGGCTTGCGGCGGTCATCCTCCGCCGGTGCTGATCAGAGCCGACGGCACCACCGAGGAGGTCGGGGTCGCCGGCACCCTCGTTGGAGTGTTCCCCGAAGTCGAGCTCACCACGGTTCACACCGTGATCGCCCCCGGCGACACGTTGGTGGCCTACACCGACGGCGTCATCGAGGCCCGAGACGACGACGGCCGCCAGTTCGACGTCGAAGGCATATATGACGTGCTCGGTCCTCTGGCCGGACGACCGGCGCACGAGTTGGTGGACGCGCTCGAAGCGGCGGTGCTCCGCATTCAGGGCGGCATCTCCCACGACGACATTGCCGTCCTAGTCGCACAAGCCACCACCGAAGCCTCCCACTAGCCCGCCTCCCCCCGCCGCCCCGTCCCCCGCGCCACCGGCCTTGGGGAAGCTGGCAATCCCATAGCCCGCACGAAACTCCCCAAGCCCGC
>CAZEFG010000175.1:0-5566 GCA_964511355.1 uncultured Iamiaceae bacterium | reverse complement strand
ACGCGGGGCCAGTCCATCGCAGCCCGGCAACAGAAGCGGTGGAGGACAGCAGGGAGAGACCGCTGACGGTGAGAAAGACCACCGACTCTAGGGAAAGACCTAGCGGCAGGGCCTAGCCCACCGATCCGACGGCGCGGTAGCCGCAAAGCCGCAGTTCGGGAATGGTCGTATCGCGGTCGGTAACCTCTTCGCGGACGAGGGTTCAATTCCCTCCAGCTCCACCAACCAGCCCGGGGGGCGAGCGACTCAGCACTCATTGTTGGCGCGAGTCCGCCGATATGGCCGCATGGAACTACACCAGCCGGGGCGGCGCCAACCCCGGATCGGTTGGATCGTCGCTGGCCTGGCGTTGGTGCCGCTGGTGGGTGTCGTGTCCTTCGCGGTTCGCGAGATCCGCGAGGTCACCCAGGACCGCACCGAAACCCGCGAAGTAGTCGAAGCCGCCGAAGAACTGGTGTCGTTCGCCCACCTTGGAGCAGCAGTGGACGACGAGAAGTACTGGACCTACGTGCTCGATGCTCTCACCACCTTGCAGATCGAGCCTTCCAGCCTGATCCCGCTCGTCGGCATCGATGTTGAAGCCGAGTACCGCGAGGCCCGGGCGGACGTCGAGTACTGGTTGGCCGCTGTGGGGCCGAACAGGATCGCGGACCAGATCGCCGCAATCCGAGCCGACGACACGCACGATCTCGATGATCGCATCACTGCCTTTGAACCCGTCGAAGAGCAGCTGGAGTCGTCGCTCCAGACGCAGATTGATGAACTCCTGCGCAGCGCTGCCCTCCTCCCCGACAGTGACCAACTCGTCGATGCCGCCCGGGTCCTCGAAGCGGCGGCTGCGGCTCGCAGCGACATGGCCTGGCAGCTCGGCGGCTTCTTCGGCAGCCAATTCGAGGTCTCCCGCTCCGGCGAGGAGTACATCCGGATGCTCGTGGAACGTGCCGCGAACTACCGGAGCAACATGGAACAGCTCCAGCGCCTGGTCAGCCCTGATTCCCGCACCCACCTCGTCTTGGCCGAGGTGACCAGCGATCCGGACGTCGAACTCTTCGCGGCCGAGACCAGACTGCAGGTGGAGCGAGCGCTCCGGGGTGAGGTTCGCGGCAGCACCCTGGACATAGGCGCGGAGCTGGAGGATCCAGTCGATCTCGCATCGATCTTCACCACCGCCGTCAACGCCACCGACGCCCACCTGCCGTTGGTGAACGCCGCCGCCGACGACATCACCGATGAGGCGCACGCCATCCTCGACCAAGCCGACAGGAGGCTGGCCTACGCGGTCGCGTTCTGGGTCGTGGTCACGCTCCTCTCGTTGGTCGCCGCGCTCGCGGCGACCCGGATGCTGGTACGACCGTTGCGACGTATGTCGAGTGCCGCGGCTGCTCTCCGTAATGGATCGCTTGAGGTGACCGTCGACGAGAGCGGCCCCCGCGAGATCCAGACCGCGGCCCGGGCCATCAACGAAGCCATCGACCAGCTCAAGCTCGTCGAACGCCAAGCCATGACCCTGGCCGAAGGCGACATTGACGACCCCGTTCTCGCCGAGGAGACCCCTGGTCGCCTGGGAGCATCGCTGAGGGGGGCCGTGACGCGGCTCACCGATTCGTTGGCCGAGCAGGAAGAGTTCCGACGTCAGCTCGCCCACGAGGCCGCCCACGACGCCCTCACCGGCCTGGCCAACCGGCGGGCATCCATCGCCCACCTCACCCAGGCGTTGGCCCGCGCCCGCAGGTCCGACACCACCATTGCCGTGTTGTTCGTGGACTTGGACGGGTTCAAGGCTATCAACGACCTCCACGGCCATCCGGTCGGAGACCGGGTCCTCAAAGAGATCGCCAAACGCCTGGCCGTCACTATCCGCGAGGGCGATCTGGCCGGTCGGATGGGTGGGGATGAGTTCATCGTGGTGGCAGAACCGGTCGCCGACCAGAACGATGCCATGATGCTGGCTGAGCGGCTCACCGCCGCGTTGTCGGCTCCCCTCACCGCCTCGGGCGTAACGGTCAATCCCCGATGCAGCATCGGGGTCGCTCTGCCCCACTCCGACCACAGCACCGCCGACGAGCTCATCCATGACGCCGATCTCGCGGTGTACGAAGCGAAGCGCCGCGGCCGAAATGAGGCTGTCGTTTGCTCAGACGACCTCCGCAACCAGGTAGCCCGACGGGGGATGATCGAACGTGGACTTGCTGCCGCCATCGAGCACGACCAGCTCGAGCTTCACTTCCAGACCATCGTCAACACCAAGACCAGGGAGCCCATCGCACTGGAGGCGCTGCTGCGTTGGCGCGATCACGAGGGCAGGCTGATTCCTCCGGACGAGTTCATTCCAGTAGCAGAACGCACCGACCTCATCCTCGATGTGGACCTCTGGGTGCTGGACCGCGCGGCCCGCCAACTCGCCACCTGGCAGAGAACGGGGCGACAGGGCGATCTCGTTCTGGCGGTGAACCTGTCCAGCCGTCACGTCACCCGATCCGACCTGGCCCAGCGGGTACTCGACGCCCTCCTCGCTCACGGCGCGGACCCCCGGCGCCTGGTGGTCGAGGTCACTGAAAGTGCCCTCCTCGACGACTTCGACTCGGCGGGCGCCCAGCTCAGTCGACTCCGGGAACAGGGGGTGAAGGTCGCCATCGATGACTTCGGCACCGGGTTCACCTCACTCACCCACCTGAGGTCCCTCCCGGTCGACATCTTGAAGATCGACCGTAGCTACACCCGGAACCTCAGCTCTAGCAACGGGGCGGATCTGAACCTCATCCGGCTCATCATCGACGTCGGCCATCTCCTGGGCCTGGAGGTCACCGCCGAGGGCGTGGAGACCGAGGACGAAGCCACGATCCTCACCACGCTGGGTGCCGACACCCTCCAGGGGTTCTACTTCTCACGGCCGGTCCCGGTGCAGGACCTGCCAGAATAGCTGGCGGGAATGGGATACTTCGGCCGATGCAGCTCACTGCCCGTCATCACTTCTCTACCTCGCCGCAACGGGTGGTCTCGGCCATGACCGATCCGGGTTTCATGATGACGCTCACCGAGATTCCCGACGTGGGTTCGGTCGAGATCATCGACCAGGGTGCCACCGCCGACACCTCCTGGATCTCCGCTCGCCTCGTGTATGACGGTTCGATCGACCCGCTGGTGGCGCGGGTACTGGGATCTGACCGGCCCACCTGGGTCCAGACCTACCGGATGTCGACCTCCACCCCTTCCGGCCGCCTCGAGATCCAGCCCGACCACCATGGCTCGTTGCTCCAATGCCAAGCCGACATCACCCTCGCCCCCGCCGGTGGCGGTACCCATCGCACCCTTCGGGGCGAGCTGGTGGTCCGCATACCCCTACTCGGCGGACGGGCCGAGCGCTCCCTGATGCCCGCCATCTTGGCCCGCATCGACGCCGAGGCGCTCCTGCTCGACCGCTGGCTGGGCAATCACTGACCAAGCGACCTATCGTCGGCCCGCCATGAGCCGCCCCTCCTACATCCGCGACGGCGTGGTGTTGGGCGCCGCTGTCGGCCTGTTCGGAGTCACCTTCGGCGTGTTGGCGGTCTCGGCCGGATTGACCGTGGCCCAGGCCGTGGTGATGTCGCTCCTGGTCTTCACCGGAGCATCCCAATTCGCGGCGATTGCCGTGGTGGCTTCAGGTGGCTCCCCTGCCGCCACGATGGCTCCCGCTTTGCTGCTCGCCGCCCGCAACGGCATCTACGGTCTCGCCCTGCATCCCCACCTCAAAGGCTCGGTCTTCCGACGCCTCCTCGCCGCCCACCTGGTGATCGACGAGTCGACCGCTATGGCCCTCGGCCAAGCCGAGCCCCGTCACCGCGAGCCGGCGTTCTGGGTCGCCGGCCTGTCGGTGTTCGTCTTCTGGAACATAGGTACCGTGGCGGGGGCGATCGGCGGCGATGCCCTGGGAGACCCCGAGGCCTGGGGTCTCGACGCTGCGTTTCCCGCCGGCTTCATCGTGTTGATGCGGCCTCACATCAGTCGACGGGCAGGCAAGGTGGCGGCCGCCACCGGAGCGCTCATCGCCCTGGCATCGATCCCTTTTCTTCCCGCCGGAGGACCGATCATCGCTGGCGCCCTGGGAGCCCTGGTGGGGTTGGTGGTAGCCCGCGACGAGGACCCCACATGAGCTGGTGGACCCTGGTGGGCCTCATCGGCGGGGCCTACGCCTTCAAGGCCCTGGGCTTGTTGGCCTTTGAGGCTCGGCCGCCTTCCCCCCGGGTCATCTCGGCCCTCGCCCTGTTGCCCCCGGCGCTGCTCGGCGCCTTGATAGTGGTGCAGACCGTCGCCACCGACACCTCGATCACCCTCGATGCCCGAGCCGTCGGGGTGGCCGCTGGAGGCCTGGCCGCCTGGCGCAAGGCCCCCTTCGTCGTCGTGTTGGTGGTGGCCGCAGGGACCACCGCCCTGGTGAGAGCGGTGACCTAGACGTCGAGGAAGCGGCTGACGGCGATACCGGAGCCGATGGCGCCGACGAGCATGCCCACCCCAAGGATGAACAAGCTGGTGCCGAGCAACTCGCTTCCGGAGACCACAAAGCCTTGCAGCACCGCGAAACTCTCGGTGTTCTGGAGCCAGCTCTCGAAGAAGTTGTTGAGCACCACCACCGAACCGACGGCGATCAGCGCACCGATGATGCCCTGGATCAGCCCTTCGAGCATGAACGGTATTCGGATGAACCAGTTGGTGGCACCGACCAACTTCATCACCTCGATCTCGCGACGCCGGGCGAACATGGCCATTCGGATGGTGTTGAGGATCAACAGACCCGAAGCCAACAGCAGGAAGCCGGCGACGAACAAGATCGCGAACGACATGAGGCGGGACAGCTGCTGAAGGGTCTGGACGGCCTCGAAGGCGAACACCACCCGGTAGACCCCGGGTCGGTCCTCGAACTGTGCGCCGATGGCGCGGATGGCGTCGGCATCGGGGTCGACCGGCACCACCCGGAAAGACGGTGGCAGGATGTCGGGCGAGACCGCGTCGATCATCTCGGGGGTGCGGGCAAAGAGGGTGACGAACTCCTCGTAGGCCTCTTCCTTGGTGACGTAGATCCAGGTGTCTACCGACGGGCTGCTCTCGAGTGCGTCGCGGATCGCCTCTTCCTGAGCCGGATCGGCTTCGGGGTTGACGAAGATGATGAACTCGATGCCGCCTTCCCAACGGGCGGTGGCGTTCTGGACGCCCTGGCGCAACAGCAGGGCCGAGCCCACCAGCGACAGCGACACCGCCACCGTGACCATCGAGGCCGCGGTGAGGCTGATGTTGCGAAACAGGTTCTTGCCGGTCTCGCGGGCGATGTAGTCGATGTTGGCCACTGTGGTCCTACTCGTAGACGCCGCGGGACTGGTCTCGGATGATGTCGCCGTGCTCGAGCTCGATCACCCGACGACGCATGGTGTCGACGATGCCTCGGTCGTGGGTGGCCATCACCACAGTCGTGCCGGTGCGGTTGATGCGATCGAGGAGCCTCATGATGCCGACCGAGGTGGTCGGGTCGAGGTTTCCGGTGGGCTCGTCGGCGAGCAGGATCAGCGGCCGGTTGACGAACGCCCGCGCCACC
>CAZEFG010000174.1:0-5571 GCA_964511355.1 uncultured Iamiaceae bacterium | reverse complement strand
CATCGAGAACGCCGCCACCGACAGCGGGCCGATGCCGGAGGCGAACATGTGGTGAGCCCACACACCGAAGCCCATGAAGCCGATGGCGATACCCGAGAACACCATGAACGGGTAACCGAAGATGGGCTTGCGGGAGAACACCGGCAGGATCTCGGACACGATGCCGAACGCCGGCAGGATCATCAGGTACACCTCGGGGTGCCCGAATATCCAGAACAAGTGCTGCCACAGCAGCGGGTCGGCGCCTTGGGCCACGTTGAAGAAGTTGGCGTCGAACAGGCGGTCCATGGCCAACAGCACCTGGGCCACGGTGAGCACCGGGATGGCGAACAGCAGGAGGAACTGGGTGACCAGGGCCATCCAGGTGAAGATCGGGACCTTCATCAGGGTCATGCCCGGGGCCCGCATGTTGATGACCGTGGTGATCAGGTTGACCGCACCGGACAGCGAAGCGAAACCGGCGATGATAACGCCCAGGTTCCAGAAGTCGATGCCGTGGGTGGGCGAGAAGATCACGCCCGAGTTGGGGGCGTAGTTGAACCAGCCGCCATCGGGAGCGCCGCCGAGGAGCCACGAGGTGTTGAGGAAGATGCCCGCCAGGGCGTAGCACCAGTAGCTGAAGGCGTTGATGCGGGGGAAGGCGACGTCGCGGGCGCCGATCTGCAACGGGATCAGATAGTTGGCGAATGCCGAGCCGATGGGCATCACCACCAGGAACACCATGGTGGTGCCGTGCATGGTGAAGACCTGGTTGTACGCGTCCGCCGACAACAGGGTGCCGTTGGGGGTGGCGAGCTGGAGACGAATCAGCAACGCCTCGACGCCACCGAGCATCAAGAAGAAGATGGCGGTGGCGCCATACATGATGCCGATCTTCTTGTGGTCGACGGTGGTCAACCAGCTGCGCCACCCGGTGGTGGCGGTGGGGCGGCGAAAGACTCCGAGCACCGGCTGGGGACGGTACGAGCCGCCCGAAGGAAGTGCGAGTGGACGATCCTCACTGATGGCCATTGATGCTCCCTCAGTCGTTCCGCGGTCCGGTCCAGACCGGGCCGTCGGGTGAGGTGGACAGGAGGTACTCGACCAGGTCGTTGATCTGAGGCTCGGTCAGGCCCAGGTTGGGCATACCTCGGTCTCCCTCGGGGTACATGGGCTTCTCGCCGGGCGGGTTGCGGAGCCACGCTTCGAGCTGACCGCGGTTGACGGTCATGTCTTCGTTGTAGAGCTCGAAGATGGCACCGGCGTAGGTCCGGCGGGAGGCGAAATGAGTCAGGTTGGGCGCGGTCCCAGCCACCAACGGGTGGTTGTCGGGGGGCTGAACGTCGAGTCCGTTGATCGAGTGACACGAAGCGCAGCGAGAGGCGAACAGCTCCTGGCCGCGGGCCTGGGCGGCGGTCTCGGGGACAGGACCCGGCTCCTGCTGGTCGATGACCCACTGGTCGTAGTCAGCCTGGGGCAGAGCGATCACCCGCATACGCATGAGCGCGTGGCTCAAGCCGCAGAACTCGGTGCACTGACCCCAGAAGTAGCCGGGCTCGTCGGTGGTGAGGCTGAGGGTGTGAGTCCGGCCGGGCACGGCGTCGCGCTTGCCGTTGAGGCGGGGGATCCAGAAGCTGTGGATCACGTCGTTGGACTTGATGGCCAGGTCGACCTGGCGGCCAGCCGGGATCACCATCTCGTTGGCGGTGATGATGTCGGATTCGCCGTCGCCATCGACGTCGTAACGGAACTCCCACCACCACTGGTTGCCGATGACCTCGACCCGCACGGCATCGTCGTCGCGCTTTTCGAGCTCGAAGATGGTGAACAACGTGAACACCGCGAACGGAGCCAAGATCATGGCGGGGACGATCGTCCAACCGATCTCCAGACGCTGATTGCCTTCGAGCTGGACCGGCAGCTCCTCAGGGTCGTCGTCCTTGCGGGCCCGGAACTTCCACGCGATGAACACGGTGCCGAGCTGCACCAGCAGGAACACCACACCCGAAACGATGAAGACCGGCAGCACCAGGTCATAGATGGTGCGAGCCTCGGGGCCTTCGGGCTGGAAGGTGTCGAGGGGCGCCTCGGAGGCGCAACCCGCCAGGAAGAGCACCAGCAGCACGAACGCACCCGCGAGGCGGGAGCGTCGGGCACCGGTGGAACGAGCGTTGAGATGGATCATCCCTCGGTCTCTCCAGCAGTTGAATCGTCGGACGTCGAATGGCCGGCCGTGGCGTGGCCGCTGTCGCCCAGTTGGTGGAACTCGCGCTCGCCGGCCGCCAGACCGGCGATGCCGCCACCGACCAGGACCAGCGCACCCACCAGGAGGGCGCCGGTGATGACCGTGCGGCTGATGTTGGGCCGGGTGGCGATCAGTGTGGCGACCACCAAGATGCTGATGGCAGCCACCGAGAAGACGCCGACCGCGCCCCACTTCGAGATCGACAGCAGTACGCGGGACCCGAAGAAGACGAACATGAATATGCCGAAGGCCGCGGCCGCGGGGGTCTCGATGGGGGCCATCAAGCGGTGGCGGATCGCACGGTTGTCGTCGTGATCGCCCGTGACCCGGTCGGCCCAGGCCATGACCGTCCACTCGATGGCCGAAGCGGCCAGCAGGAACACGCCGACCCCGGCCAGCATCTTGTCGACCACCAGACCGATCAACAGCAGGGTGGCACCCACCGCGGCGACCAAGGGCCATGGCGACAGCGCCGGCGGCGGGGCAACGACGGGCAGTTCGTCGGTGCCGGCGACCTCGATAACGGCGTCGGCGTCGGCGTCACGGAAAGCGGTGGTGACCGCCCCGAGGAAGAACGAAGCCACCGCCAAGCCGGCGAGCACGGTGAACCCGAGCTGATCGCCGACCGGACCGGACCACGAGAAGGTGAGGACCCCGAGGATGCTGCCTCCGGTGGAGAGTCCGAGCACCCAGGCCGACAACACGGCGATGGCGGTGAGACCGAAGTAGAGCCTGGCTCCGAGAGTGATCATCGTCTGCCTTACTTGATCTGGTAGATGGCGGTCCACACGACCGCATAGGCGACCACGGCGGCGTGCCAGAACAGCGACGCGGCCACCAGGCCTTCGCTGTCGCGGGCGGAGTAGCCACCGGCCATGGCCCGGAAGGCCATGAGAGCGAGATAGATCATGGCCACCACCAACATGACGATCTGCAGGCCGGTGATGGCGTAGATGAGGACGGACTGTTGAGCGAGGTCGCCGCCGATCTCCCATCCCATCGAGCCGTAGAGGAACGAGGCCTGGTTGAGAAAGGCGATCGAGAGCATCAGGGTGAGACCGAGGGCCAAGAAGGTGTTGAGCCGATCGTCGCGGCCGATCGCCCAGACCGCCCAGTGCACGGTGATCGAGGTCATGGCCATGGTGACCAACATGACCGAGGCGGGAGCCAGGGGGATGGTGCCGGCGCCACCGACGATCCATTCGTCGCCACCGCTGATGGCGGCCGATCGCATGGTGAAGTAGATGGCGTAGAGGCCGACGAAGACCGTGGCGATGGCCGCGATCACCAGCGACGTGCCGATGAGCACGATGCGGGGACGGGCCCGGGGCGCCGGGACAGGATCAGCAGGGATGAGTTCGGTCACGAAGGTCATGCCGGCGCTCCCTCCTCGGCAGCTTCGGTGAACAGGGGACGTTCGTCTTCCACCACCGGGGCCTCGGGGAAGTTACCCGGAGGAGGCGGCGACGGAGCCGACCATTCGAGGGTGTGGCCACCCCATGGGTCGGCGGGAGTCTCGGCAGGGCCACGACCCCGCAGGATGGTGGCGATCAGCGCCAACACGGCGAGCAGGGCGAGGGCGGTACCCCCGGCGGCCACCCAGTTGAGGATGCCGACCGGATCGTCGACGTCGCCGGGCGAAACGCTGTCGAGCTGTTCGAGGGCGCCGGCCACCAGCAAGGGAACCGTTGACACCAGCGCGGCGAGCACCAGCAACAGACCAGCGGCGCGGCCCAAGCCTTCGAGGACCGTGCGGCCGTAAACCTTGGGGGCCCAGAACCAGAGGCCCGAGAACACCCCGAGCGCCACGGCGAAGGCCACCAGTTCGACCTGGCCGATACCCCAGGTGGTGCCGACGAGATCGAGGGGCTCGATGACGTGGACAGCCCCGGCGACGGTGCCCGCCAGCAGGACCAGCCCGGCGCCGAGTCCCATGATGAGCGAACCGGCGGGACGGACCCGACCTGAGCGCATGGTGTCGCCCCCGAGAGCCAGCACCATCAGCACCGGCAGGACCGCCAGGACACCAAACCCGACGAACAGAGGCTCGTCGATCAGGTTGACGGTGTTGAGCGCACCCTGGGCCCACGACCCGACCGACAGCACGCCGAAGAAGGCAATGGCGAGGAACAACAGGTTGTAGAAACGCTGGCGGGTACCGGCAAAGACCGGGATCTGGTCAGCGACGATGCCGAGCACCGGGATGGCGATGGCGTAGATCTGAGGTTGTCCGACCACCCACGACAGCTGTCCGACGATGGCCTCGTTGGCCCCCCACAGCACCTGGGCGTTGCGATGGTCGAGGTAGATGACGAGCAGGTTGGCGATCGCTACTGGGTAGGTGAGGAGCCACACCGAGCCCGCGACCAGCATCGAGAAGCTGAACGCAGGCACCCGCCACAGCGACATGCCTAGGGTGCGCAGACCCAGCACGGTGGTCACCACACACACCGTGGCGAGCAACAGGGCCACGATGAGCATCCCGGTGGCGAGGATCCAGAGGTCGGTGCCGCGCAGGTCGGAGCCCCCGGGACCTCCGCCGACCAACAGTCCGGCGATCCACAGTCCGGCACCCATGATCCAGCCCCACATGGAAAGGGCGGCGGCCCTTGGGAAAGCCAGGGTCGAGGCGCCTACCTGCAGCGGGACGATGGTCATGGCGAGGCCGATGAGCGCCGGGAGGGCGAACAGCAACACCAGGCCCAACCGGTGGAAAGACAGGACCTGAAGGGCGGTGCCGCTGGTGAGGATCTCGAGCGACGAGGTGGACGCCCGTTCGGCGTCGACAACCAGGCCGGCCACCAGCGTGGCGATGAGCCCCAACAGGGAGCCGCCGATGAAGATCCGGCCGATGCGCTTGTGGTCGCCGGTGGCGACGACAGCGGCCAGGTCGTCCCCGTAGGGCGATGGGCCCGAAGGTCGCTGAATCGACTGGGCCTCCGGAGCGGTCTCGGTGATCGTCATAGGTGTGGGTGCCTCAACGGAGTGGAGAGAACTACCTGGCGGACATTACACATCGGGGCCACTCGGCTTCGAACTGGCCCGGGGCGGACAGGGTGCTCGGTGAGAGCGGGCACGATCACAGCGGAATCTCCACGAATACGTCGAGGGTCATGGCCCCGAACAGCAAGGTCACGTAGGTGATCGACCAGGTGAACAACCGCATCGCCACCTTGCCGGTGGGCTGGCGGTACAAAGCCACCGCGAACCACACGAAGGCGCCACCGAGGACGACAGCGCTGAGCCCGTAGACCCAGCCCATCTCGGCCACCGGCCAAAAGAGCAGCGTCAGGGCCCACAGCGCCAGGGTGTAGCCGATGATGCGGACCGCAGTGGTGCGCAGGCTG
>CAZEFG010000173.1:0-5641 GCA_964511355.1 uncultured Iamiaceae bacterium | reverse complement strand
GGGCAGCGGCCTGATCGATCGTCTCTTCGATCGATCCGCCGTCGGCCCCGACGAGGTGTTGGAGCAGCAGGAGCTGAAGGGCTACCTGCGCAGTGCCCTCGAGCACCTCCCCGAGCGCCATCGCATCGTCGTGGTGGGTCACTACTTCGAGCAGCGTTCGTTCGAGGAATTGGCCGACTTCCTGGGGGTCACCCCCTCCCGTGTGTCCCAGCTCCGGTCCGACGCCGTCGAGATGATCCGCGACGCCATCGAGGCGCAGTACCAGCCCCGGGACGAGTCCAAGCCCGTGGGCCGGGTCGCCATCCGCAAGGCTCGCTTCGCCGCTGAGGTCGCCTCCCACGCCGATTGGCGCACCCGCCTCGACGGCTCCAACCGCACCATGGAATCGATTCGTCAGCTCGGCATCGACGGTGTGGAAGCCGACCCGGCGCTCAACGCCGTCGCCGGCGCCTGACTACCTGCCCTGACTACCTGCGCCCTGAGTACCTGCGCCTTGACCTAGCTGGCGGCTGAACTCCGAGTAGGGGCTTGAGGCCCCCACTACCGGTCGTCGTCTAGCTGGCCTGAGAGCTGTGGGGCGTCCCGTAGAGGCCCTTGTGCACGTCGGACATCCATCGCAGAGCCCGACGGTACGAGAACACCGTGACGGTGGGGTCGGCGTCCAGCTCGCGCAATAGGTCGAGGTCGCCCGCCTCATAGGCGATCGCCACCTCGAGGATGTAGCCCAGCACCCCGGTGCGGTCCCGTAGGGCATCGGAGATGTGGTCGGCCACCGGTAGCCGCAACAGGACCTGGTCGATCGACAGGCCGAGCAACGAGTCGAGCGACGAAAACAGCCCGGTGGTGAAGGCCGCGTGGGCCAGCTCGGGGTAGCGGGCGCTGGCCATCTCTTGGCAGTGGCGAGCGCGCACCAGGCTGATCTGGACCATCTCGGGCGGGTGATCTGACACTTCCGACAACGTGAGCAGCGCTGCCGCCGCCCTGATCGTGTCGATGCCGAGGTACACGATCGCGTCGCGGGTGCGCTCGACCCGCCGCTCGAGGGCCAGATAGCTCGAGTTGGCCATTCGCAACAGCTTGTACGACATGCCGAGATCGGTGCTCACCAGCTCGTCGATGTCGTCGAAGTCGACGTCGGGCCGTTCCAGCTCAGCCAGGAGCTGCAACACCGTCAGGCGGTGGAGCGGCACGGTGGGCTCATCGACCTGCTCGGAGGGCCGGAGGACGTCGCCTCTCAGCCAGGAGGCACCCAGTTGGCGCCACCGCTCGGTCTCTTCGTCATCGGCCAGGGCGTCCACCAGGATCATGGTCCGGGGGTTCCACTGCTGGACCTGGCGGATGAACTCGGCGGCGTCGAGGGCATCGGCCATCAGACGGACCCCGGCGCTCGCTCGGACCGCTTCAGCCGGGTGAGTGCACTCCTCCAGCGAGACCACCACCCGGTAGCCCTCGGCTCGGACCTCGCGCAGCACCTCGATGCCGGCGTCGTCGATCGGCCCGGAGACCTCGAGCACCATCCGGTGCGGAGGCAGCGCCAGATGCACGCCGTCGGCCAACAGCTCGATGGGGACGTCGAGGAATCCGAGCTTGCCGCCGATGAGGCTGTCGAGGCCCACTTCGAGCAGCACTCGGGTCAAGAGGCGCTTGGATCGTTCGAGCTCTGCGCCGACGTCGATGTTCCCGTCGGCGGGGGATGGATCCCCCAGTTCGTCGATCAGGAGCTGATATCCGGCCACGTCGAGACGACGATCGAACACCGGGGAACGGCCGACGTAGGTGACGGCGCCTGATGGGGAGGAGACGTCGGCGGACAGGGGCCGGACATCGACCGCGGGCAGCACACCACGGTCGGCAGCCACCAGATCAGACGACCATGTAGAGCGGGCGCGACGACGGACTCGGCGTTGCAACATGGTCCAAGGGTCGGACGCGAGTGCGCCGAGAACAGGGCTGGGCGACGAATCGTCGGGGGGTTGGCCGAGAGAGCAGCAGGCTCCGAGTGGTGAGCGACCGATGTGACCGATGTCTCTCCTAACGCCAGCCCTCGGTCGGTGCGCTCGTCGGTAGCCTTCTAGCGTGGATGTCGACGACTCGTCCGGGGCACCGGACGAGGCGGACAGGTCCGAAAGGGTGGCAGGTCCCGGCGGCGGAGATAACCCCAACGACCTAGGCCGCTCCGGTGCCGTTGATCTCACCATCGACGCGCCCGGCGTCGAGTCGTTGAGCGTGGTCCCTTGGCCGCTGATGTTCCGAGAGCGGGTGCGCTCGCGGGTCGCCGAACGGCCCAGCTACCCGTGGATCGTCCTGGCTACGGCTCTGTTCGGGCTGTTCACCGTCGGCTTCACCATCACCATCCTGGCGGTTTCCATCCCGAGGATGTCTGACGACTTCGGTGCGCCCGAAGCCACCCTCACCTGGGTGGTGACCGGACCCATGCTCGCCTTCGCCATCTTCGGCCCGGCCGCGGGCAAGCTGGCCGACACCTTCGGGCACCGGCGGGTCTACCTGATCGGGCTGGCCGGAGCCGGCGTCTTCGCCGCGCTCACCGCCTTGGCCTGGAGCGCCGCCTCGCTCATCGCCTTCCGCGTCATCGGTGCGACCCTCGGCGCGGCGTGCGGGCCGGCGTCGATGGCCATGATCAACCGGCTGTTCAACCGCGACACGCGGGTCCAGGCCATGGGCTACTGGTCCCTGGTCATGGCTGGCGGCCCGGTGCTGGGCGTGGTGGCGGGTGGTCCGATCGTCGAGGCCTTCGGCTGGCGGTGGATCTTCGTGGGCCAGGTTCCGTTCGTGGTCGCAGGTCTGCTGATCGCCTTCGCCTTGCTGCCTCCGAGCGAACGCCTCCCCCGCATGCCCTTCGACATCATCGGTGCGGTCACCCTCGGCGCAACGGTCGCTTTCGCCATGCTTGCTCTCAACCGTGGCCCCCTGCTCGGGTGGGATCACCCGCTGGTGATCGGCGGATTCGCGTGGCTGCCGTTGGGATTGGGGCTGTTTCTGCTGCGCCAGCATCGCTTCGCCCATCCGCTCATACCGCTCGACTATCTGCGGCGACGGAACTTCGCCTTCCCCATCGCCACCCAGATGTTCACCAACTTCGCCTACATGGGCGGCTTCATCATGACCCCGCTGCTCCTGCAGGAGGTGCTCGGCTACGGCGAGACCCGCACCGGGCTGTTGTCGATCGCCCGGCCCTTGCTGTTCGCCATCGCCGGTCCGGTGGCTGGCTACTGGGCCGTGCGGGTCGGCGAACGCAACGCCGCCGGCTTCGGGGCGGTGTGCGTCGTGGCCTCGATGGTGGGTCTGGCCCAGGTGGCCCCCGGCTCCTCTGACCTGTTGATCATCGGGGCGCTGGGGCTTTCGGGCATCGGCATGGGAGCTTCGTCCCCGGCCATGGCGGCCTCGATCGCCAACGCGGTCGACGAACGCGACCTCGGTATCGCCGGCGCTGCCCAACAGATGATGAACCAGGTCGCGGTGGTCACTGGTATCCAGTTGCTACAAACGGTCCAGGCATCGCGGCTCGCGACCTCGGGACTGGCGGGGTCGTACTCGGATGCCTACCTGTTGGGTGCGGTGGTCGCCGCGTTCGGGGTGGTCACCGCGCTGTGCGTACGGTCGACCAAGTCCTTCCCTGTCGAGGCCGCGACCCCGGAGACGCCCGCCTCTGAACCCCGCCCGGCCGCTCTCACCACCCGCTGATCGCCGGATTAGTCCGGCGGCGCGGTGAAGGCGGCGATGCGGTTGGCGATCTCCTCGGCCACCGGATCAGCGGGCTGGCTCTGGAGGGCCAACACCTTTGATATGTCGCCGTCGACCACGACACGGCCCGAGAAGAATGCCTCCATCGCCGCCCCCTGGTCGCGGTCGACGAAGATACGGCGGGCGGTGGCGTAGTCGATCTTGATCGCCAGCTCCGCGTGGTCGAGATGGCCGAGGTCGAGGATCAGCGTTCCGCTCGACGTGTCGACGTAGGCCCGGATGGGTTCGTCGTCGAAGGGCGCATCGGTGACGGTGACGTTGGCCGTCACCGGCAGCGTGACCGCGGGTAGGCGGTCGGCGTACTCGTCGCGCACGGCGCGGGCGGCTTCGATCCAGGCAGGGCTCAAGAAGGCGTGCGAACTCACCTACGGCACGCTACAAGCACCTCCGTCGGTAGTGTGAGCCCATGTCCGATGCCAACGAGTCGATCACCCAGCGAGCCGAAGGCGAGGCGTCCTCTGAGGTGCTCCCCGGGGCCGAGCCCATGTCGAGCCCGGGCGGTCCTATCGGGGCGCTGGTTCTGCACGGCTTCACCGGTTCGCCCCATTCGATGAGGGGCCTCGCTGAGGCCTTCGCCGAGGCTGGTTTCACCGTCGAGATGCCCTTGCTGCCGGGCCACGGCACCTCCATCGACGCCATGCTCACCACTTCGTGGGACGACTGGTCGGCCGCGGCCGAAGCGGCCTATCTCGACCTGGCCGGCCGCTGTGAACAGGTGGTGGTGGCGGGCCTGTCGATGGGCGGCACCCTCACCCTGTGGTTGGCCACCCGCCACCCCGAGGTCGCCGGGATCGTCACCATCAACGCCGCTTCGCCGCCGCCCGGGTGGGCCGCCGAGACCCTCCAGGGGTTGCGCGATCTCCACGAGTCAGGCATGTACGTCATCGACGGGATCGGCAGCGACATCGCCATGGAGGGCGCCTCCGAGCTGGCCTACGAGCAGACCCCGGTCGAGCCGCTCATCAGCTTGTTGACCAACGCCGAGAAGGTCGCCGCGTCGCTGCATTCGATCACCTGTCCGGTGTTGGTGATGACCAGCCCCGAGGACCACGTGGTCGAGCCGAGCCACAGCGACCACATCGCCTCCTCGGTAGGCGGTGCCGTTGAGCGGGTGACGCTCGAACGCAGCTACCACGTGGCCACCCTCGACCACGACGCGGGGCTCATCAACGAGCGGGCCGTCGCCTTCGCCCAGCAGGTGACCGCCTGATCCCATTCGGGGGCCATCAGGGCGCGCTATTAGGCTGCCAGCCATGTCCGCACCCATTTCCCGGGACGAGGTCGCCCACGTGGCTGGTCTGGCCCACCTCCAGCTCACCGACGAGCAGCTCGATGCCTTCACCGTCCAGCTCGGCGCCGTGCTCGCTCATGCCCGCGATGTCGAGGCTCTCGACGTGTCCGATGTCGAGCCCACCGCGCATCCCTTCGAACTGGTGAACGTGCTCCGCCCCGACCACGTGCGGCCAACCCTCGACCCCGACGAGGTGCTCGCGGCGGCTCCGGCCGCCGAAGACGGTCAGTTCCGGGTGCCCCCCGTGCTGGGAGAGGCACCATGACGTCCATCTCCTCCAACCCCGCCATCGAGATCGCCAGGGCGACCCGGGCGGGCGAGATCACCGCCACCGCGGTCCTCGACCAGCATCTCGCCGCCATCGAGGCTCGCGAAGCCGACATCGGTGCCTTCAACGTGGTCTCCGCCGACTCCGCCCGGAAGGCGGCCGCCGCCCTCGACCAACGACTCGAAAAGGGCGAGGACCCCGGGCCCCTCAGCGGGGTACCGATCGCGCTAAAGGACAACCTCTGCACCCGAGGGATCGCCACCACCTGCTCGTCGCGCATCCTTGAGGGATGGGTGCCTCCCTATGACGCCACCGTCATC
>CAZEFG010000172.1:0-5686 GCA_964511355.1 uncultured Iamiaceae bacterium | reverse complement strand
GGCTCCGGCCAAGAAGGCCGCCGCCAAGAAGGCAGCAGCTGAGAAGGATCAGTGAACCCAGGCACTCTGGCCGGGGTGGGCGCCCCTAATCCCGTCGATTCTCAGGCTGACACCGAGATCGGGCTGAACCCGACGGTCTCCACACCCATCGCCGCCCCTGGTGAGCTCGGCGAGGCCAGCCGCCACGTCCGCGTCTTCGGCTCCCATCAGTTCTTCCGCCTCTGGCTGGCCCAAGTGGTCTCGGCGACCGCGGACTGGCTCGGCCTGATCGCCATCACCGCGCTGGCGGCCCGGGTCGGGGCGGGGTCCGAAGGGGTCGCCATCGGTTTGGTGCTCGCCGCGCGTATCGGCCCCGGCTTCTTCCTCGCCCCTGTGGCCGGGTTGTTCGCCGACCGTCTCGATCGCCGCAAGTTGCTGGTTGGCTGCTTGGTGGGTCGGGCGGCGGTGATGGTGACCCTTCCTTTCGTGAACCACCTGTGGGGCCTGATCGTGGCCTCGTTGGCGTTGGAGGTGTTCACCCTCTTGTGGCAACCGGCCAAGGAGGCCACCGTCCCCAACCTGGTTCCCCCGGATCGCCTGGCGTCGGCCAACTCGCTTTCGGTGGTGGCCGCCTACGGCACCTTCCCGCTCGGGGCGGGGTTGTTCGCCGTGCTGGCCCGCCTGGCCGAGGTGCTGGCCGAGGTGAGCTGGCTGTCGTGGATGCGGCTCGACCAGCCCGGCCTCGCCTTCTACGTCGACGCGGCGTTGTTGCTGTTGGCCGCGTTCGTGGTCTGGACGATCGCCATTCCCCGCCTACCCCAGCGGGAGCGGCCGGCGTCGAAACGGGTGGCCCTCGACCTGGCGTTTCGGGACCTGAGGGAGGGCTGGCAGTTCGCCTTCGCCAACCACACCTCCCGCGCCGTGATCGGTGGGCTGGCGACCGGACTGGTGGGTGGCGGGATGCTCGTGCCGCTAGGGGCGGTGTTCTCCAACGAGGTTCTTGAGCGCGGCGAGCCGGGGTTCGGTCTGTTGACCTTTGGCCTCGGTATGGGCGTCGCGTTGGGCGTCGGCGGGGTCTCGATGCTCCAGAGCCGTCTCCCCAAGCGTCAGATGTTCACCGGAGCCGTGTTGGCGGCCGGGGCCTCGCTGATCGCGGCAGCGTCCACCTCAACCATGGGGCCGGCCGTGTTGCTGGTGGCCACCCTCGGGGGCTGCGCCGGTTTCGTCTACGTGCTGGGCTTCACGCTCTTGCACGAGAGCGTCGACGACAACCTGCGCGGTCGGACCTTCGGGGCCCTCTACACCCTGGTGCGGTTGTGCGTGCTTTCGGCCTTCTTGATCGGTCCGTTCCTGTCGCAGATGCTCGAAGCCGTTTCGGTGCGACTCGTCGACCGCCATATCGATCTGTTGGGTGTCTCGATCTTCGTGCCCGGCGTGCGCCTCACGCTGTGGCTCGCTGGTGCCATCATCATGGCGGCCGGTCTGCTGGCTGCGGCGAGCTTCAGGGCCGCTGACCGCGAGGGGACACCGTGAGCGACAACCAGGGAGCGGATGAGCTTGGTGCGGGGCGGGGGAGGTTCATCGCCTTCGAGGGCGGTGAGGCCACCGGCAAGTCGACCCAGGCCCGCTTGCTGGCTGAGCACCTCGGAGCCGTACTCACCCGAGAGCCCGGAGGCACCTCCCTCGGGGAGGCGATCCGGGGGCTGCTGTTGGACCCCGCCCAGACCGCCATGGGTGATCGGGCCGAGGCGCTGCTGTTCGCGGCGGCCAGGGCCCAGCACGTCGACGAGGTAATCGGTCCGGCGTTGGCCACTGGTCGCGACGTGGTCACCGACCGTTTCGCCGGATCGTCGCTGGCCTATCAGGCCTTCGGTCGGGGCCTCCCCCTCGACGAGGTCCGGGCTCTCTCGCAGTTCGCGGTCGGCCATCTCTGGCCCGACCTCACGTTGTGGCTGGTGGTTCCCGAGGAGGTCGCCCGCGCCCGCATGGGAGAGCTCGACCGCATGGAGGAGGTGGGGGAGAGCTTCCACCGGCGGGTCGCCGAGGGATTCGCTCATCTGGCCGAGACCGAGCCCGGTTGGGTGCGGATCGACGCCACCGGTGGTGTCGATGAGGTTGCTGAACGAGTGCGCCAAGCGGTGGCTGCGCACCTGGGGAACATGCCGTGAGCGCGGTCGACCCCTGGGCGGCGGTGGTGGGACAGGATCGGGCGGTGGCCCAACTGCGGGCGGCGGTGGCCAACCCCGCCCATGCCTACCTGTTCGTGGGCCCGGCCGGCAGCGGTCGGCGGGCAGCGGCTCGGGTGTTCGCCGGTGAGCTGTTGGCCGATGGCCACGACGGACCCGCAGGCGACCGGCATCGTCAGCTCGCGCTGGCCGAACAGCATCCCGACCTCACCGTGGTCGAGCGCAAGGGCGCGGCGATCCAAGTCGGCGATCGGGACAACCCCGAGCAAGGGTCGGCCAGGTGGGTCGTGCGGCAGGCCCCCTTGAGTCCTGTCGACGCCCGGCGAAGCATCTTTGTCCTGTTGGACTTCCATCTGGTCAACCAGGCTGCGCCGGTGCTGCTCAAGACGCTTGAGGAGCCGCCGAGTCATGTGATTTTCATCGTGGTGGCCGACGAGGTCAGCCCCGAGTTGGTCACCATCGCCTCGCGCTGTGTGCCCATCGAGTTCCGTTCGGTCCGTCCCGATGTCATCGCCGAGGTGCTCGTCGCCGAGGGGGCCAGCGCCGAGGTGGCCGCTGCTGCCGCGGCCGGAAGCCTGGGCAGCATCGACCGAGCCCGGCTCCTCGTTACCGACGAACGCTTCGCTCTTCGTCGGGAGGCCTGGGCTGCGGTCCCCGACCGACTCGATGGCACGGGGGCGACAGCGGTCGCAGCCGCTGCCGACCTGATCGCCATGATCGACGACGCTCAGGCACCTCTTGACGCTCGTCATCGCTCCGAGCTGGAGGAGTTGGCGGCTCGGGAGGCGGTGACCGGTCAACGGGGCTCAGGTCGCAAGGACATGGAGGTCCGTCATCGTCGCGAGATTCGGCGCTTCCGGACCGACGAACATCGCTTCGGCTACGCGGTCATGGCCGACCACTACCGCGCCCAACTCGTGTCGGGGGCTGACGCTGGTTTGGCGTTACGGGCGCTCGATGCGCTGAGCGCCGCAGCCGAGGCGCTCGAGCGAAACCCCAACGAAGCCCTTCAGCTTCAGGCCCTGATGGTCCGATTGGGCCCACCCGCCTGAGGGCTCCCAGCCTCAGCCCCTCACCTCGAACTCGTCGGTCAGCTCGACCTGGCTGAAGCGGTCGGGCCGAACGACCACATGAACGTCCCAGGTTCCCGGCAACCCGAGGTCTTCGGTGGTGCCCATGAAATGCCCGGCGCCGAGGTTGGTGATCGGCTGTTCGATCCGTCCGATCTCCAGGTCTTCTGAGGACAGCGTCACCGTGGCCTCCTCGACCGACCGGGGGATGCCGGCGGCGTCGAGGATGAACAGGTGGATCTCGTTGCTGCCGACCTCGGCGGGATCGATGATCAGCTGGAGCCGGACCTCGTCGACGGTCTTGTCGATCACCACCGGACCGGCAACCACGGTCTCCTGCACGCTTGGTGGACCATTGTGGGTGAGCGCCACGCTGGCGGCGATGACCAGCACCAGCGCGATGGCCTCGACGGCGAGGGCCGGGCTGGCCTGACGGGGTGGAAATTCGTCGGCGTGGGGCACGACGTTCCAGCGGGTCCAGGCTCCCGCGGTGATGGCGACGCCAACCAGCGCGATCTTCACGAAGAGGGTGAAACCCCACGTCCGAGCCATGTTCCCGGGCCCGCCGCTGAGCAGGGCGGCGCTGGCCGTTCCTGCTACCAGGGTCAGGGCCAACAGCCAGGTGGCGGCACGGGAGAACGTGGTGAGCACAGGCTTGCCGGGGACCCCCGAACGCACCAGCAGCACCACCGCGGGCACTGCCCCGAGCCATGCGCCCCCGACCATCAGGTGGCTCATCACTCCGATCGTTGCTGCTGTTCCGTCGGTGCGGGTGTGGCCGACCATCACCGGGAGGCAGAGGGCGGCGCCCGCCAGCAGCAGAGCGAGGAGCAGTGGTGGGGGCAATCGTCGGGGCGCGTCCGCCTCGTGGCGCGGCCGGGTCGCGGCCAGGACCAGGGTGGCGGCCCCCAGGATGACGGCGCGGCCGAGGTAGTGGTTGCTGGCCGGTCCGTCGAACCATCCCCGCGAGACCGCTGAGAACGGGCCGTTGATCGCTGCGGCGGCCAGGGCGAAGGCCGCTGCGGTGGCGCTGGCCGCGAGCGCCAGAGGGGTCAACGTCTGGCGGTGGCCGATGGTGAGCATGGCGAAGACGGTTCCGACTGCGATCACCGCGGTGAGCGTGGATGCCCATTGGACCGCGATGTAGGTCCAACGGGTGGTGCGGCCGGGAGTAGCGGCCGCCGACGCCTGGGCCTCGAGTCCTTCGGGGGCCGCGTCGTCGCCGTCGCCGATCCTGAAGGTCCACGCCCCCGAGATCGGATGCCCGTCGGCTGAGACTGCCCACCACGACACCGCGTGCCAACCGGTGGTGGAGGGCTCGATCGGGGCCGTCATCGTCGAGCCTGTCGAGGCGGCGGCGTCGCTGACCACGGTCCCTTCGGCATCGATCACCACGATCGAGTCGGCTTCGATCGAAATGTTCTCGTTGAAGCTAATCGATACCTCGGTGGGAGCGTCGGCAAGGAGAGCACCAGGTGAGGGCGCCGTGTCGATGACAACGGCATGCGCCCCCGCGGACGGGATCGGTCCCGCGAGGCCTCCCGCGACGACGATCAGCAAGACCAGGATCGTGGCGCGGGAGACTCGTCGTACGTTACGCATCACCGCCAGCATTACCCGTGATGCTGTCGGTGGGGGAACCGACTCAGCTGGAGGTGCGACGAGCGGTCACCAAGGTCAGGCCGGCCAGAGCCAGGGCCACCACCGAGATAACCAAAGCGACGATGGTCAAGGTGTCGGTGCCACTGTCTTCGACGGTGGCGGTCAGCGGAACAGACACCGCGTCTTCACCGGCCGAGACGCCGTGACCACCGGCACCGGCCACCAGGGTCAGGCGGGGGGCGGGCCCGTCGGCGTCAGCATTGGGATCGATCCAGGTCTCTTCGAGTCCGCCCGGGCATTCCTGAATCGTGGGCAACAGGATCTCGGCCTCGGGATCGTCAGGCCAGCGGGCCGAGATGCCGAAGGTGAGGAACTGGTCGGTGGGCAGGGGCTGGTCCACTGCTCGCCACTCGATCTCGCTGACGTACTCGGTGATGGTCTGGCCGTGGTTGTCGTAGGGCTCATCGAGCTCCGCGGTGGTGTAGGTGACCTCCCACCCGGGGACGGCCTGGGCCTTGACCGATTGAAGGGATTCGGGAAGCTGCACGATCAGGGCCTCGGTGGGCTCGGCGCCACAACCGTGGGGCACCGAGAGGTTGACGGTGCCATAGCCATTGGCTGGCGCCTGGTCGGGACTCACGCCCACGTGTGCCACGGCCGGAGAGGCCAGCAGGATCAGTGAGGCGGTGGCGGCCACCGCCAGCGGGACGAGCGCGCGACGGGCGATGGAGCGAGGCATCGACAACTCCGGGGGTCGAAGGGAAGGAGATCAAGGCGGCCGAGAACCGATCGCGGCGCGACTACCATTGCATATCTTCCCGCCCGGGTAGCTCAGTCGGCAGAGCAGCT
>CAZEFG010000171.1:3037-5705 GCA_964511355.1 uncultured Iamiaceae bacterium | reverse complement strand
CCGCAACCGCCGTGCAGGGGATGGCCGAGGTCGAGCCGGCCAGGAACTGTGAGGTCACCATGCCCGACGACACGAACACCCCGACCCCGGTCTTGGCGATCCCGAGGCCGAAGGTCATCTTGGGCGCCTCGACCGTGAACACCACGCCCGCCGGGCCACTCGACGCTCCGGCCAGCGCAGCGAAGGTGTCTTCGATGTTGGTCACCCGCTGACCAGCCACCGAAAGCTCACCACCGGACCATTGCATACCGGCATCGCCGCCGAAGCTGACCTTGGCCTGGCCCTGCAGCGACGAGTTGTTCATGGCGAACGACAGGCGGGCCTCGATGGTGGCCCCGAGTGAGAACTTGAAGGGAATGCCGCCGACGGGCATCACCCACTCGATACTGAACGGCACCCGGAGGAACCGGGGGGTGTTGACCGAAGTGAGCTGTTCGAGGCTGGCCAAGCTCACCCTGATGTCGGCCTCGCCGGTGAAGTCGGAGAGTTCCCAGTCGAAGTTCTGGGTCTCGCCACCAGCCACCACTGCCCGTCCGGAGTGACGCAACTGGTCGAACAGCACGTCGACGTCGATGGTGCCCTTGAGGTTGCCGGTGCCTTCCAGGCCCAGCGCGAAGTGGTGTCCGCCACCCTGGGGGCCGTAGTCGATGACGAAGTTGAAGTCAGCGACCCGGCCCGACATGGCCTGGCCCAGCACGGGGAACATGACGGCGCTGGCGTGTTCGCCCTCGGAGAGGCCGACGGTGCCGCCCCAGGCGTTGCCATCGTCGTCGAGCACCTCGGGCTCGCCGAGGATGATCCTCGCCGCGCTCGGATCGACCTCCATGTCGCTCCAGTCGAGCTCGGCGTCGGCGATCACGTCGATGAGATTGGCCGGACCGGCGCTGACGATCAGATCATCGCCGTCTTGTTCGACGCCTTCGACCGACACCACGGTGAGCCCAGTGAGCAACAAGATGTCGCCCGCGGCCAGGTCGGCTGCGCCGTCGGCGGACGCGTCGAGCACCAACGTCTCGCCGTCGTCTCGGACCTCGCGCAGGGTGGCTCCGTCATTGCCGCTCACCACCACGACTTCGGGCTGGAGCGTGATCGAGTCGTCGGGGGCCTCGTCGGGCCCCGGAACGATCGGGCCGCCCCCTCCGTTCGAACCGCCGTTGCCTGAGCCGCCGGAGCTGCCGTTGTCGCCACCGGCGACCGGGCCGTCGCCAGGGCCGTCATCTCCCCCGGTGAACACCACGAGGCCAACCACCAGAGCCAACACCACGGCAACGCCGACCGCCACCAGCGGTAGCTTGCTGCTCTTGGCTGGCGAAGTGGGGGCTACCGGGGCGGCTGCGGGGGAAACAGCCGAAGGAGGAGCAGCCACCGGGGCGGCGGGAGCAGCTGCAGGGGGAGCCGCCGGCGGGGGAGTGGCTGCCGGGGGAGCGGCGGCAGGGGGAGTGGCAGCCGGAGCGGTCTCGGGTGGGTACCACTTTCCGTCCGACGCCTTCCACCATCCCTCACCCGGGGATTGGTCCGGCGGATACCAATTTCCGTCGGTCGCCTGCCACCAACCTTCACCCGGGGTCTGCTCAGTCATCCGATGATTATGGTCAGACCAGCGGCCACGGGTAGCGATGGCCCGACGGATCGACCGGAAACATCGGTTCGGAAAGGATCGCCGCCGCCCGCGCCGCGATCGCATCCCGCTCGAACGGATCGAGCAACGTGACCAGATTCGGTGTCGGGCCCTCGTCATGCAGGCGGGCGACATCGACCAGCAGGTCCTCAGGGATCGGCTCGCCGGCGAACTCCCAGATCACGGTGCGGAGCTTGAACTGGTGGTGGAACGACAGCCCGTTGTCGATCGCCCAGATGCGCCCGTTGGCATCGAGTAGGCAGTGCCCGCCCTTGCGGTCGGTGTTGTTGACCAACAGGTCGAACAGGCACAACCGGCGCAGTTGATCGTGGTAGATCTCGTCCTCGTAGAGAACGAAATAGTGGGCGTCGAAGTCGGCGTCGATGAAGCGCTGCACCGAACCGGCCCCCAACGGGGCATCGGGCCGCAACACGGTGGCGGGCACCAGATTCCACCCCAGTTGGCAAGCCAGCTCGAAGGCGGCGATCTCGCGGAGGTACAGACCGGGCGGGAAGTCATGCAAGAGCCGTTCGCCCCGTCCGGGCTTGTACACCGCCCTGGTCGACCGGTCGTCGAGGTGCACCTCGACCATCATCGTCAGGTTCGACGACCACGGCATCCGACCGATCACCTCGATCTCGCCGTCGAGCAGGAGGTCGTCAGGCTGCTCCGCGCCCGGTTCGGGCATCAGTTCTCGCGGGGGCAGATGTGGCCAGCCGGATCGAGCGGCAAGCCACAGAACGGGCACAACGAGCGTCCCGCCTCCATCAACTCCCCGGCCCGGACGATGAAGGCGGCAACCTGGTCGCGGCTGAGGCGGATGCGAGCCAGTGACGCGTCGCCGTCCTCGTCGAACTCGTCGTCGTCGTCGAAGTCGTCGCCGGCGAACTCGTCGTCAGTGAGGTCACCGGGGTCCTCGTCGTCAAAGCTCAGGCGCGCCAGTTCGGCCAGCAACTCGGCCACCTCGTCATCGATCAGTTCCTGGCTGTCACCATCGCCGTCGCCTTCGGGGTCGTCAGCTTCGACAGATAGCTCGTGGACCACCAACAA
>CAZEFG010000171.1:0-2937 GCA_964511355.1 uncultured Iamiaceae bacterium | reverse complement strand
CGCCGTCGCCTTCGGGGTCGTCAGCTTCGACAGATAGCTCGTGGACCACCAACAAGATGCGATCCGAGCCCTCATCGACCGCAATGCCGATCCCACCCACCGTCCACTCGGGCACCACCGGCTCGATCAGTTCGGGCGCCGCCGGTGCGGGAGCAGGCAGCGGAGGAAGGTCGGCCATCACGCTCTCGAGGTACTGCGCCAGGGCAGCAACCTGCTGCTTCTCGAGCTTGAACGTGACCAACGAGCCGTCGTCGCCAACCTGCAAGAAGAAGGTCCGCTGGCCCGGCGGCCCCACGGTGCCGACGGTGAAGTGGCGGGGTTCGGGGATGTGGATCGAGCGGGGCATGGTCAGGAAGGCACCAGGTGGGTGAGGTCGTCGCCGGTGCTGTTGACCGCCAGGACGGTGGTGGCTCCGGGACCCACGAGCATGGCGGTGATGGAACACGGCGAGATGACCAGACGCTGGAACGCGTCGAGATGGGCGCCCACCGCCTCGTTGACCGCGGCCTTGATGGGGTCAGCGTGAGACACCAACACCACTGTCTCGCCCCGATGCTCCTCGCTCAGGCGGGCGATGGTCGAGACCATCCGGAGCTGCATCTCGGCAAACGATTCGCCCCCCGGAAATCGGAAACGACTCGGGTGGCGCTGCACCACCTTCCATTCCGGCAGCTTCATCAGCGCCTTGAGCTCGGCGCCGGTCCAGTCGCCGAAGTCGCATTCGAGCAGGCCCTTGTCGGTGCGCACCCGCAGCCCCGAAGCCTTGGCGATGGGCGCCGCGGTCTCTCGGGTGCGCTCCAGGGGAGAGGCATACACCGCCGCCACCTTCTTGAGTGCCGAGATCCGCTCGGCAGCCCGCTCGGCCTGGCGCTGCCCGGTTTCGGCCAGATGCAGGCCGGGGGCACGACCGGGGAGCACCGCTCCGGTGGTGGGTGTCTGTCCGTGACGTACCAGAAGCACGAGGGTGGGACGGACCGAACGCCGCGGCCGGGAAGTCCTGTTCTTCTTGGCAGGTACCGCTTTACTGGCAGGCATCAGATTCCTGGACGTGACCAGCAGGGAATGTCACAACCTACCCTGCAGGCTGTGACTTCCCCCGTTCCGGACACGGCGCTGGCCCTCCAGCAGCTCGAAGCCGAGATCATCACCTGCCGTGCCTGTCCCCGCCTGGTGGCGTGGCGCGAGCAGGTGGCCACCGAGAAGCGGGCCGCCTTTCGTGAAGAGGAGTACTGGGGGCGCCCGGTTCCCGGCTTCGGCGACCCGGAGGCGTCGGTGGTGGTGGTAGGCCTCGCCCCGGCCGCCCACGGAGCCAACCGCACCGGCCGCATGTTCACCGGCGACCGCTCGGGCGATTGGCTCTTCGCCTCGCTGCACCGCACCGGCTTCGCCAACCAGCCCCACAGCGTGAGCCGCGACGACGGCCTCACCCTCACCGACATCTGGGTCACTGCACCCGTGCGCTGCGCCCCGCCCGCCAACAAGCCCACCACCACCGAGCGAGACACGTGCCGTCGTTTCATCGACGCCGAGCTCGCCCTTCTCGACCGGGCCAAGGTGTTCGTGGCGCTCGGTGCCTTCGGCTATGAAGCGGTGGCCAAATTGCTGGGCGTGAGACCACGACCCCGGTTCGGCCATGGAGTGCAGGCACCGGCCCCCGACGGCCGCACCATCATCTGCTCGTACCACGTCAGCCAGCAGAACACCTTCACCGGCAAGCTCACCGAACCGATGCTCGACTCGGTTTTCCTCCAGGCTCGCTCGTTGGCGGGTCTCGCGCCGATCGACCCCGGCCGTTGACGCTACCGTTTGGCGCTGTGCGCACCCTGAGACTGCTGACCATCCTCGTTGCTGGTGCGTTCGTGGCGGCCGCCTGTGGGAGCGGCGGTCCCTCCGAGTACTCCGAAGCCACCCGCGCCGCGTTCATGAACGGCTGTGTGGAAGCCGCCGATTCGAGTCCCGACCTGGTCGAGGTGTGCGAGTGCACCTATGACACTGCGGTCGAACAGATGCCCTTCGAACAGTTCAAAGCGGCCGAGCAGAGGCTGCAGGAAGGTTCACCCGAGGTGTCGTCGGAGTTCTCCGAGATAATCCTGGCTTGTATCCGCCAGGTCAGCGCATCGCGCTGAGCCTGTCCTTGGGCCGGGAAAGGTTCCAAGGGTATGGTTCGAGCATGAGCGAGCCCGGGGCAAGCAACGCGGTGACCAAGCCGAAGGCCGAGCGGTGGACACACCAGTGGAAAGAGCTGTACGCCGAGGTGGTCACGACCGGCTTGTGTACCGGCTGCGCGGGCTGTGTCATCGCCTGCCCCCACGACGTCTTGGGTTACAACCACGAGTCCGGTGGCTATCGCCCCTTCCACCTGGAAGAGGAGCTGGGCGCCGACAATTGCATCCACGGCGAGAAGGGCTGCACCTCTTGCACCCGGGCCTGTCCCCGGTTCCGGGCGTGGGAGCCCCAGGCTGACGAGCACCTGTTCGCCAGGGTCCGCCAAGCCGACGAGCCCGTGGGCATATACCAGGACATTCTTCTCACCCGGGCCAGTGACGACATGGTCCACAAGATGGGCCAGGACGGCGGTCTCGTATCGGCGCTGCTGATCTGGGCTCTCGAAGAGGGCTACATCGACGGTGCCCTCACGTCGTTCGTCGAGAAGGCACCCGATGGGGCCAACACCTGGAAGGCCGTCCCGGGCGTGGCCGCCACCAAGGACGAGATTCTCGAAGGTGCGGGCAGCCGTTACACCTACTCGGCCAACACGCTGGCCTTCGACGAGGCCCAGGAGCGGGGTCTGAAGGACCTGGCCCTGGTGGGCATGAGCTGCCAGTCGTCGGTGCCGCCGGTGATGTGGACCCGCAAGGCGGGCAAGGTCGGCAAGCCCATCAAGTTCAACATCGGCCTGCTGTGCTCCAAGACCTTCGACGACGCCATCTTCGAGGA
>CAZEFG010000170.1:0-5728 GCA_964511355.1 uncultured Iamiaceae bacterium | reverse complement strand
ACCGACACCGCCACCGCCGGCGAAGTTGCCGCATTGATCGCGGAGCCGATCCAAGGCGTTGGTGGGGTGGTCGTGCCTCCCCCCGGATACTTCGCGGCCATCAAGGAAGTACTCGACGCCAACGGGATCATCTTCATCGCCGACGAGGTCCAGACCGCTTGGGGTCGGACCGGCCAGTGGTGGGCGCACCAAGCCGACGGAATAGTCCCTGACCTGATCACCTTCGCCAAAGGCGTGGGCAACGGGCTGGCTCTGGGCGGGGTCGTCGGCCGCCCCGACATCATCGACAGCCTGGAGGCCAACTCCATCAGCACCTTCGGCGGGAACCCGCTGGCCGCGGCGGCCGCATCGGCCACCATCGCCCACATACGCGACCACGACCTGGTCGCCAACGCCAGGTCGATGGGCCGACGGCTCGGCGACGGCCTCGACACCATCTGCGGCTCGAACCCTGCGGTCGCGGAGGTGCGGGGCAAGGGGCTGATGTGGGCCATCGAGATGGTCGAAGAGGGCGACCGGCGGCCCGACCCGGCCGCGGCGGCCGCCGTTCACGAAGCGGCGCGTTCAGGGGGTCTACTCATCGGGCGGGGAGGGCTCTACGCCAACGTTCTGCGCATCGCTCCGATGCTCAATTCGACACCCGAGGAGATCGACGAGGGTCTGGCCCTGCTCGACGCTGCGATCGGCTCTACGCGACGGGCCGATCCCGGTCGCTGACCAACCCCTCGACCAACATGGCTGTGAACCTGTCTTCGGGCACCGCCGGCGACCAGTAGAACCCCTGAGCCATGGTGCAACCGAGCTCGCGCAGGGCCACGAGTTGCTCCTCGCTCTCAACTCCCTCGGCCACCAGATGTCGCCCGAAGGCCCGCGCCAACCCGACGATGGCCGAGACGATGTCGCGGTCGTCGGGCCGGCAGTGGACGCCAGCCACGAACCCCCGGTCGACCTTGACCGTCGTGACCGGCAACTGCTTGAGGTACACCAGGCTCGAGTAACCGGTACCGAAGTCATCGAGCGCAAGGTGGACTCCGAGTTCGGTCAGGTCGTTGACCACCTCGATACTGCGCCGAGGGTCGCTCATCACCGCCGTCTCGGTCACTTCCAGTGAGAGTTGGCTCGGACGCGTTCCCGCTTCGGCGACCTTGGCCGCCACCAAGGGAACCAGTCCCGGGTCGACCAAATGCAACGACGAGACATTCACCGCCACTCGCAGCTCGTGGCCGAGATCAGACCATCGGCGGGCTGCGGCCAGAGCCTGGGACATGATGTGGCGGTCGAGCTCGATGATCAGTCCGGCATCTTCGGCCACGGCGATGAACTCAGCCGGGAACAGCACGCCACGAGTGGGATGATCCCAGCGCGCCAAGGCTTCCGCGCCGACGATCGTGCCGTCGTGAAGATCGACGATCGGCTGAAAGTGGGCCACGATCTCGCCCGAGTCGATGGCCAGTCGCAACTCGGATTCGATCCGAAGGCGAAGAGTGGCTCGTTCCCTCATGGCGTCGTCGTAGATGGCAAGGCGGGCTCGACCGGTGCGTTTCGCCTCGTACATCGCGGCGTCGGCGTCGTGGAACAGCTCGGCGGCGGATGTCCCCACCTCGGCGGCCGCGATACCGACACTGGCAGTCACGAATATCGTCCCCACCCCGCTCAGCACGAACGGCTCGCGCAGCATGGCTTGAAGGCGCTCGGCGATCACCTCGGCCTGGGACGTGTCGGCAACATCGCGACACACGACCACGAACTCATCTCCGCCGAAACGCCCCGCCAGATCGCCCGGTCGGAGAGAGTCCTGCAGCCGGGCCGACACCTGAGTGAGCAGCTCGTCGCCGGCCCCATGGCCGTGGCTGTCGTTGATGAGCTTGAACTGGTCGATATCGAGGACGAGCACCGCCGCGCCCGCGGTCTGCTGCAACGCCGCGTTCAGGGCCAGGTCGAGATGGGTCCGGTTCGGCAGGCCGGTGAGCTCATCGTGCAGTACCCGGTGGTTGAGGTCGGCCTCGATCCGCTTGCGGTCGGTGATGTCGCGCAGGTTGGCCACCAGCCCGTTGACCGCCGGCTCGTCGAGCATGTTGGTGACCGTCTCCTCCACCCAGATGTAGTCGTCGTCGACGGTGCGGATCCGGTACTCACAGGTCGTGTGGGCACCTGGTGTCTGAGCGATGGCGCGCAACTCGACCCGAAGATCGGGCAGGTCATCGGGAAAGACGAGATCCCAGCCGTTGCTACCTACGAGGTCCTCGGGCGTGAACCCCAGGAGTTGGTGGACCCCCGGGCTGACGTAGGTCAACGTGCCGTCAAGAGCAACGATCACCGCCACGTCGGTCGAGCGTTGCACCAGCGCTCGATAGCGCTTGTAGCCGATGTGCATCGCCTCTTCACTGCGGCGCCGGCCGGTGACGTCGTAGGAGATCCCCACCATGCCCATGGCCCGACCACTGGGGTCGGTGATGACCGTATGACTGGCCCGAACCCAGATGTCTTGTCGGTGCTTGGTCGCCAACAGCGCCTCGAATGAACGCCGACGCCCCGCGAGCACGCTCGCGAAGTACTCGTCCGCCGAGCCGACCGGCACGTTGGTCTTGAGGGGGGTCAACACATCGATGACGTTGCGGCCGATGACCTCGTCGGCCTTCCATCCGAACAGTCGCTCAGCAGCGCGATTCCAGTAGACGATGGCATGGTCGAGATTGCTCGCGACCACTGCCTGGCCCACTGCGTCGAGGAGTTGTTCAGCGAGCATGGGGGTGATGGCTGCGCCGTCGCCTTCTCCCCCTGGCCTGGAGTCCATGTGGCTCCATCGGCCGGGCCCCCCGAAATCTGACCGAAAAGAGTTCGGGCGGAAAGTCAGGCGAGACGAATCCGACCCGATGCGAGCATCTAGGACCCGACGACGCTAGATTGATGATCCGGGTGCCGCTGGCGCCCGAGGCAGGTTGGCGGTGCGGTCACGTTCCCTTAGGTTGCCGCCCGCCCCCGAGTCGCTGGTCCGGCGTGTCGCCGAATCCCGACCAACTCGCGTTGGCCTTGCGCGCCAACTGCGGACGGAGCACAGATGCAGCACAGCACGGGGGTGGTCTCACCACCCCGAACCGACCAGGACGCGGAGACGGCCGAGATCGTCGCGCCCCGGCGGGCCGAAACCTCGCCCTCCGCGGCCCTTCCCCGCCGCTCGAACCATCGGCGAGCTGCCCTGCGCGCGCTGGCCACCGCGGCGGCGGCGGCCGAGGCATCAACCGACCAGCTCGCCCTCCTCGAAGCCGACCGCGGCGCCTGGTTGCGCACCCTCGACGACCTGCTCGACGACACCGACGATGCCATCGATTCGGTGCGCTCGTCGAAGGTCGCCCACCGAGACCAGATCGTCGCCGACCTGGAGGCCGAACGCCGGCGTCTGTCTGCGGCCATCGACCTGTTGATCGGTACCTCCGAAGCTGCGGGGGCATCGGTCGAGGCACCGGGTCAGGTACGCCTACAGCTTTCGTGGCACGACGGTCGCATCGTTGCCTGGGGCGGAGGACCTGCCACTGCGCCCGCCGACCCCGAAGCTCTCACCGAGTTGCTGCGCGACGCCGGGGCTCCCCGATCCGGGTGGACCGACCACGACCCGGTGTCCATTCCCGCTTCACCGGCCGCGCCGGCTCGGGCCATCAGCGTTGCTGACGCCCTTGGATGGCTGGTGGCGATCGGCGCCGACCAGATCGAAGCCGATCTCGGCACCAGTCCTCGCTGGTTCGGGCGCATTGCCGTGTGGGCGGTTCGTTTGGTGGCCCAAGGCGCGATCGTGCCGGCACTACGGGTCGAGTCACAAGGCGGCCAGTCCGCATCGGCCGCCCACCATGTCCAATGGAAGCCCGCCCTGGTCGACCAGGCCGAACTCGACCGGATCGCGGCCGCGGCGCCCGGACCGGTCAGCGCCGTCGCCCGCCTGAACCCCCGCGACCTGGTGATCGACGTGCTCTCGACCACCACCCAGGCCATCGCGGCCAGCGCCGTCGCCCAGCTCGATGTCCTCCCCGCGGCACCTCCGAGTCCCCGAACCACCACCGACGTCGCCGAGACGGTTCTCGCCCGCCTCGATGGCACCCCGTTCGTGGCCCCCATGCGCGCCGGTGCCGAGTTGTCATCGCGCCTCGACCGGTGGTCGCGTGCGGTCACCGAACCACAGTCGACCCGTCTGGTGGTAACCCTCGATCCGCCCGACAGCGGAAACGCCTGGTTCCTCTCGGTCCTCGGACCCAACCCCGAGGGCGACCTCGTGCCGGTCGAGGTCGCTTTGGTCGACTCCCGCTCCAAGCGGCAGATGTCCCAACAGCTCAACCGCCTTGAGCGCCTGCTACCCGCATTGCAGCGCCCTGGCGGCTTGCGTCGGGGGCAGGTCTACCTCAGCCAGGACGAGGCCTGGGAGCTGATGACCCAGACCGGGTCGGTGCTGACCAGCGCCGGATTCGAAGTGAGGGTGCCCAAGCTGTCGAGGCGCCGTCCCACACCGGCGCTTCGCCTCACCACCGAGGGCGACGAGACCGTGGTTGGCGCCAACCAGCTTGCCGCCGTGCGCTGGTCGGCGGTGTTCGACGATGTCGAGCTGACCGCAGCCGAGATCGCGGCTCTGGCCGCCGAGGCCCGGCCGCTGGTGAAGTCCCGGGGCCGCTGGGTCGAGCTCGACCGCGCCGATCTGGCCGAGGCGGCGGCGGCGCTGGCCGAACAAGCCAACCGCACCCACATGACCGGCGCCGAGGTCCTGCGCTTCGGTGTGGGGCTCGAAGGCACCCCATTGGCCGGCGGGGTCAGTGTCGCCGGTTCGAGCTGGGCCGCCGATCTGCTCGACAAGGCGACTCGGGCGACCGCCGAACCGATCACCCGACCCGAGGGTTTCGACGGCGAACTGCGCAGCTACCAGGCCGAGGCGCTCGGATGGCTCGGCTTCCTCGATTCGGTGCAGCTCGGAGGTTGCCTCGCGCTCGACATGGGTCTCGGCAAGACCCCCACGGTGCTGGCTCACCTGGCCCGCACCCATGGCAGTGGTCGTGCCCTGGTCGTGGTGCCTCCCGCGGTGGTGGGCAACTGGGCCAATGAGGCGAAGCGGTTCACCCCGGGCCTGAGGGTCATGGTGCACCACGGCGCCAGCCGCGCCACCGCCAAGGAGCTTCGCGGCCGGGTCGAAAAGGCCGACATCGTGATCACTACCTATGGCACCGCGGTGCGCGACGTCGACGCACTCGAGAAGCTCGAATGGGAGCGGGTCATCCTCGACGAGGCCCAGGCCATCAAGAACCCGGCCAACGAGACCTCCCAACAGTTGCGTCGTATCCCGTCGACCATTCGCTTGGCGCTCACCGGCACCCCGGTCGAGAACGGCCTCGGCGATCTGTGGGCCATCCTCGACTACACCAACCCCGGTCTGGTCGGTAGCCGGTCGACCTTCGTCGCTTCGTTGTCCCAGACCGGAAACCGCGGTCCCAAGGGTGCCGAGGGCGGCTTGCGTGCGCTCAACGGGATCCTGGTGTTCCGTCGCACCAAGTCCGAACCGGCGGTGGCCGCCGAGCTACCCGACCGCATCGACGAGCTCGACCATTGCAGCATGACCCCCGAACAGATCGGGCTCTACCAGGCGGTGCTCGACAACGTGGTCAACGCTCAAGCGGCCAGTGTCGAAGCCGGCGAACCGCCCAAGCAGGGGGCCATCCTGGCGGCGATCACCGCGCTCAAGCAGATCTGCAACCAC
>CAZEFG010000169.1:0-5746 GCA_964511355.1 uncultured Iamiaceae bacterium | reverse complement strand
GGGCAGGTAGGCGACCGACTTCGGCAGGTAACGGTAGGCGGCCGGGTCCGACAGCAGGCCACCGATGCGGGGCACGACCTTGCCGAAATAGATGCCGTGGCCCCATCGGATCACCGGATTGGTGGGTTGGCCCACCTCGAGTAGCGCGATTCGGCCTCCGGGACGCACCACTCTTGCCACCTCGGCAAAGAACGGTTCGAGCTCGACCAGGTTGCGCAGCGCGAAGCCACAGGTGACGCCATCGACGCTGTCGTCGGGCATCGGCAGGCGAAGGATGTCGCCCTGCACCAGAGGTGCCTCGGTGCGGGCGTTGGCCAACATGCCGTAGGACAAGTCGACACCAATGGGTCGGGCGCCGGCGCGGGCCAGTTCCCGGCAGAAGTCGCCGGTGCCCGCCGCCAGATCGAGCACCACGGCTGATCGTGCGATGGCCAGGTCACGCAGGGCCCGCCGCCGCCATCTCACGTCGAGCCCGAAGGTCATGATCCGATTGACGAGGTCGTAGCGAGGCGAGATCGAGTCGAACATCGCTCGCACGGCGGTGACCTTTTCGGCCCCTTGGGGAAGGGCCGCCCCTTCGGCCGAAGACGGTTCAGGAGATCGCAGCGGCTCGGGGGACGATTCGGTCACCTCGCCGATGGTAGATCGTGCGCTCCTTGCTCCTGGCCAAGGCGCAGTTTCAGGCCAAGACGCTGCTCCACCAACCCCACCAACTTCTCGACAGCGGCATCGGAGCGTCAGCTAGGGTTCGCCTGCCGTACGCCGAGCGCGTGCGCCCTCTGGAGTAGGGGTCGCGGGGGCCCGGGTGGTGCGATCGGTGACGATCGGCCGCCCGGTGCCACCGGTCATGGCACCTGAGACTGATCGCCCAGAACTTCGAGGGCCCAGCGGTAGTCGGGTTTGCCGGACTCCGACCGACGGACCCGGTCGAGCAACGCGATCGAGCGCGGGGTCTTGAAGTCAGCCAGATGGGTCCGGCAATGATCGGCCAACTCGGCGGCGTCGGCAGCCAAACCTTCGCGGATCGCCACGACCGCTCCCACCCGTTCGCCCCAGCGGGGATCAGGTACCCCGACGACGATCGCGTCCCGGACCGCGGGATGTTCCCGAAGGACCGCCTCGATCTCCTCGGGATGGACCTTTTCGCCCCCGGAGTTGATGGTGGCGGACCCCCGACCGAGCAGGATGACGCTGCCGTCGGCAGCGACCGTCGCCTGGTCGCCGGTGATCGCCCACCGGACTCCGTCGACGGTGGGGAAGGTTGCTGCGGTACTGAGCGGATCGTCGTGGTACCCGAGCGGAATGTGCCCCTGCCGGGCGACCCGACCCACGACCCCGCTGCCCGGTATGACTGGTCGTAGATCGTCGCCCAGCACACTCGTGTGCTCATAGACGTTGAACCGAGGCGGACCTTCGATGGGGCGCATGCCCGCGGCGTGAACCAGCGAGCCCTGACCGCCTGTTTCGGACGTTCCGTAACTGTCGACTACCACGATCCACGGGAGCTGCTCGACCAGGCTGCGTCGGGTGGGTGCCGACAAGGTGGCACCCCCCGAAAGCACCACCGTCAGGTGCGATAGGTCCCACCGATCGGGCTCGGCGACGATCGCGTCGGCCAGGGGGCCCGCAAAGGCGTCGCCCACCACCACCAGATAGGAGACCTGCTCGGCATCGGCCAGGTCGAGCAACCGCACCGGGTCGAAGGTCGGCTCGGGCGACAACACCACCGAGCTGCCGGAATACAGGGTCAGGAAGGCGAACCAGTGGGCGGTGCCGTGCATGAGGGGGGAAGCCGGCAGCACTCGGTTGGCGGGATCGGCCAGCCGGTCGATGATCTGATCGGGATGCTCGATGGCGTCACCGCCCCGGCGTCCTCCGCCCATGGCGGCGAAGAAGATGTCTTCGTGGCGCCAGAGCACACCTTTGGGGTCGCCCGTTGTGCCCCCGGTGTAGAGAACGTAGAGGTCGTCGCCCGAGCGCCTGACGGTGGGGGCTTGCCTCGACGAACTACTCCATCGGTCGTACTCATCGCCCCTTGCGATCGACGTCGTGAGGCTGGGGAGCCGGTCCCGCAGTTCGACGATCGCGTCGCTGAGCTCGGGTTCGTGCACCACCACCCGAGCCCCGCTGTCGGCCATGACGTGTTCGATCTCGGGCGGCTGGTAGCGGTAGTTGACGTTGACCGGAACCGCCGACAGCTTGAATGCCCCGAGCATCAACTCGAGGTACTCAATGCCGTTGCGGAGACAGATGGCGACCCGGTCACCTCTGCCGACGCCGTCGGCCGCCAGCGCGGCGGCCACCTGGTCGGCTCTCTGGTCGAGTTCGGCGTAGCTGAGGCGACGGGCACCGGAGACCACGGCCTCGCGCTCGGGTATGTGCCGTGCGACCCGTTCGAACAGGTCGGCGAGGTTGTAGCTCACCTAGCTGAACCAGATGCGTTGGTGCTCGCGGCTCATCGGATGGAGCAGCACGATGAGCTGCGCGATGGGGAAGATGGCGAATACGACATAATCGAAGTCGATCAGGATCTCGGGGCCGATGTCGATCAGCCACCGCACCAGTGGGTAGAGGCCGATCGCAGTGACCGCGACCGCCAGGCGGTAGCCCCACCGCTTCTCGTTGGCGGTCCCGAGCCCGCCCAGAACCAGCGCCGCGGCGGCGATGACCGGAATGGGTTGGGCCCAGTAGTTGTAGGTGGTGCCGAATCCAGGCAGCAGCACGAACACGGCGCGGATGTACATCAGAAAGACCCCGATCTGTAGGGTCTGGGGCTGATGGGGGTTCGTCCAGCGCTGCAGCTCCATGAGTGACAGTCTGACAGGCCTGGTCCTCGCCGCTGGAGTCGGCAACCGGATGCGGCCCCTCACCCGGCTTCGTCCCAAGGTGTTGATGCCGTTGGGGGATGCCACCTTGTTGGATCATGCATTGCGACGGGTCGGTCCGGTGGTGACTCGGACGGTGGTGAACACCCATCACCACCGCGAGCAGATCGAAGCCCATCTCCAGGCCGGCACCCTTGACGTCGCTGCGCCTTTGTTGTCGGTCGAAGACGAGCCCGGGTTGGGCACCGCCGGAGCGGTGGCGGCCGCCGCCAGGCTCATCGACGGTGACGACGTGCTGATCGTCAACGGCGACACCTGGGCGCCAGGCGACCTGACGCCGGTGATCGAGTCATGGGATCGTGAGCGGGTACGGGTGGTGGTGGCCGGGGCACCGGTGTTCGGTCCGCGGTCCCAGATCGTCGCCTCGCTGATGCCGTGGATTTCGGTGCCACCCTTGGAGGTGACCCCGAGTGGGCTCTATGAGGTGTCCTGGAAAGGGTTGGCCGACCAGGGCGGTCTCGACGTGGTGGGGTGGGACGACCAGGTGATCGACTGCGCCACTCCGGCTGACCTGTTGGCCGCCAACATGGCTTTGTCGGGGGGTGACTCGGTGATCGGGGCCGGGGCGGTCGTGCAGGGTCGGGTGCGTCACAGCCTCGTGTGGCCCGGCGCACGCGTTTGGCCAGGTGAGGACCTGGTGGCTGCGATCAGGACCGACGGCGGGGTGACGGTACTGGTGCGCTAGCCACTCGTTCCCGGGCGGCCTTGGCTCGGGTCGCGGCCCGGAGCTGGCCACAGGCGGCGTCGATGTCGGTGCCCCGGTTGCGTCGCACCGTGGCGTTGACCCCGAGTGAGCCCAACAAGCGTGAGAACTCGGCCACCCGTTCAGGCGGAGTGCCCTGGGTGAGGTACCCAGGTGTGGGGTTCAGGGGGATTAGGTTCACATGCGCCCGGAGCGGCCGGGCGTAGGCCGCGAGCTGCCGGGCGTCGAGGTCGGTGTCGTTCACCCCGTCGATCAGGGCCCATTCGAATGAGATCCTTCGCCCCTTGGCCGCCAGATACTGCTGGCAGGCGTCGGCCAACTCATCGAGGGGGTACCGCCGATTGATCGGCACCAGCTCATTGCGCCGCTCATCGTCGGCCAGGTGGAGCGAAACAGCCAGGTTCACCGGCAGCGCTTCGGTGGCCAGGCGACGGATGCCAGGGACCAGCCCCACCGTCGACACGGTGATGTTGCGGGCCGACAGGCCGACGTCGGTATGGAGCCGCTCGATGGACTGCCAGACCCTGTCGTAGTTGGCGAGAGGCTCGCCCATGCCCATGAAGACGATGTTGGACACCCGGCGGGGAGCCGACACAGCCCGGGCGCGGATCACCTGTTCGAGGATCTCGCCCACGCTCAGATGTCGCTCGAACCCTGCCTGGCCGGTGGCACAGAACGAGCAAGCCATGGCGCAGCCCGCCTGTGAGCTGACGCACACCGTGGTGCGTCCGGGATAGTGCATGAGGACGGTCTCGACCTGGGCTCCGTCGTGGAGACCCCAGAGCCACTTCACCGTCTCGCCGTCGTCGCTCACGGACTCGACCAGGGGCTCCAAGGCCAGCGGGAGCTCATCGATGAGCCGGTCGCGCAGGGCCAGCGGCAGGTTGGTCATGGCCTCAGGAGCAACTCCGCGGGAGTAGAGCCCATCCCAGACCTGTCGAACCCGATAGGAGGGCTCATCCGCCAGCATGTCGGCGAGGTCGTCGGTGGAGATGTCGAAGCGGGAGACCATCGGGCTGACCACCAAGCCAGGCTAACGGCGTCTCGGGGGAGCCAGTGAAGGGCTGGCTACGCTGAGGGCCATGGTGGACCAGCCGTTAGATCCGGTAGAGCTCGACTCTGCTGAGCTTGATCCGGTCGTGGACCCGGTCCTCGATCCGGCCGAGCTCGATGCCGAGGCCCTGGAGCAGATGCCGCTGGAGGCGGTGTACCGGGCGGCGCATCAGACGCACCGTCACCGAAGCGTGGGCACGGGTGGAGCGCGGGCGGCGGTGTTCGGCGCCAGCGACGGCTTGGTCTCCAACGTCGCCCTGATCCTGGGCGTGGCGGCGGCGGATCCTGCCCCGGTGATGGTGAGGCTCGCGGGAGTTGCCGGCTTGGTCGCCGGAGCGGTGTCGATGGCCGCCGGCGAGTACATCTCCATGCGGTCCCAAACCGAGCTCTACGAGCGTGAACTCCACATCGAGCGGATCGCCCAGCGTGATCATCCCGAACTCGAAAGGTTCGAGCTGGCCAAGATCTACCAGAGCCGCGGCATGGAGCCCGAACTGGCCATGGAGATGGCCGAAGCCATGATGCGCGACCCGGAGGTGGCGCTCGAGGTCCATGCGCGCGAGGAGCTGGGTATCGACCCCGACGATCTCGGCTCGCCAACGGCGGCGGCGGTGTGGTCGTTCTTCGCGTTCTCGCTGGGAGCCACGGTGCCGTTGGTTCCGTGGTTCATCGGGTCAGGCGGCGGCGCGGTGGTGGCGTCGGTTCTTCTCACCGCCGTCGGAGCGCTGGTGCTCGGCGCATTGGTGGGGTCGCTCTCGGGCCGCCACCCGCTCTACACCGCCCTGCGCCAGCTGGCGCTCACGTCGGTGGCGGCGGCGATCACCTACGGCATCGGGTCGCTGTTCGACAGCGGGGTCTGATCAGAAGTCGAGCCACCGATCGTCCGCTCGAACACGACGATCTCGTGGTGCGGCTCGAACCCCAAGCTCGCATAGAGCCCAAGAGCCGCGGCGTTGTCGGTTTCGGTGTAGAGCATCGCCTCGCCAAGTCCGAGCTTGGACAGATGATCGAGCCCAGCCAGCACCAGGGCCCGCCCCAGGCCTTGGCCGTGGTGGTCGGGATGCACTCCGATGACGAAGATCTCGCCGATGGGAGGGTCGTACTC